>JAFZTV010000027.1 GCA_017618625.1 Bacteroidales bacterium
GATTGACTCCGACTGGCTGCGGTCGGACACTAAGAGTGTTATCGTTCCAATTCTCTTTTCCATCAGGTGTTAGGCTTTTGGATTAGAAATCAGGTTAATTATGTCATGTCGAGCAATCGGCTCAACACTTTGCAAAGATACGAATTCTTTTTTATTCTGTGAAGTTTTTGTTACTGAATATCGATTTGGTTGTACACCGAACGCTTGAGCAGTACGGCTTGCAGCACGCCGCGCATGGTGAGGTAAACCATGAAGGCCGTCCAGAGGATGTTGTTCCAGATGTGCGGTGTGAGCTCTTGCGTGTAGAGGGATTTCAATATGTAATAGACGGCGAAGAACGACGCAGTGGCTATGAACATGGTGTTGCGCATGGCACGCGAGGCGGTGGCGCCTACGAAGATGCCGTCGAACAGGAAGGCGGCAAACCCGCATACCGGCACTATCAGCGTCCAGAACATATATTCTTTAGCTCCTTGTATGATTTCGGCTTTGTCGCTGAAGATACGGAGGAACTGCTCGCCGAAAACTGCGTACAGGGCGGTGAATACAACGGTGAGTATAACGCCCCAAAGGAGTATGAGGCGGATGGAGAGTCGGAGCGATTTCGGGTCGCGGGCACCGATATAGCGCCCCACGAGCGACTCCCCGGCGTAGGCGAAGCCGTCCATGATGTAACTGAAGAGGGTGAAAAACTGCAGCAGCAGGGCGTCGATGGCTAGGACTTCGTCGCTTATGCGTCCCGAGGCAGCCGTGATGAAGGTGAACACCGCCGCCAGGCATACTGTCCGCAGGAAGATGTCGCCGTTCACCTTGAAGAAACGGAGCATGTCGCGCGGGTTGAAGGTTGATTTGTAATCCGTAATTAGTGACCAGCGACTACTGTCCTGTGTGTCGTTAGCGGAGGCTGTCGTCTGCGTTCGGAACAGGTGCCCGTAGTTCTTTGCCACAAAGAACAATCCTACGGCAAGGCCGCTGTACTGTGCAATCACCGTTCCAAGTGCCACGCCCCGAATGTCCCAATGCAGCACCAGGACAAAGATGAGGCTGCACACTATGTTCACGATGTTGAGGAATATGGCTATCCACATGGGCAGCCGCGAGTTCTGCATCCCGATAAACCAACCTTTGACGGCATAGAGCCCCAAGGTGGCGGGCGCCGCCCAGATGCGGATATAGAAATAGCTCAGGGCGAGCGTTATGACTTCGGGACTGCCGTGAAAGACTCTTTCGGACAGCAGGGCTATGGGCCATTGGAGAGCCAGCAGCAGAACGGCGATGGCAAGGGCGACGGTGAAGGCTCGTACAAACACTTTCACCGCCTCGTCCATACGGTTGGCGCCGTAGGCTTGTGCTGTGAAGCCGCTGGTACCCATGCGCAGGAAACCGAAGTTCCAGTAGATGAGGTTGAAGATGGAGGAGCCGATGGCGATGGCTCCTATGTGGTTGGCGCTGAGATGTCCCACAATGGCCATATCGACCATGCCGAGCAACGGCACGGTGATATTGGTCACGATGTTGGGCAGCGCAAGCCCCAGTATTCGGCGGTTCAAGGTAGTTGTGAATTTTGAATTCTGGCTTTCGAAATTCAAATTTCGCAATTCAAAATTATTGAATCGGGCAGGTCGCTACGTTGTAGATGGTGCGTGACGATTTGTCGGAGACGAAGGCAACCACCTGGCAATGCTCTTGCTTCACGCCTTCGGGTAGGTCGGCTCTGAGGGTTACTTTGCGTGCGGTGCCGCGAGTCTTGTCGCAGTCGATGTCAAATCCCCACTTGTCGGTCACAAGTCCGCGCAGCACGTGGTTGTGGACATATTCGGCGTTCTCTGTGCCGTCGGGCATCTTCTGCGCGGCGACGATGGAGTCTTCGATAAAGAGCACGGTCAAGGTCATGTCGTCGGCTACGTCCTCAAGCAGTTCCACCGACGTGGTGATGCTGACTTTCCCTGCCTGGTCGTCGAAATATGAACTGACGTTCATGGCAACGGCAGCCGCTTCGCTGGTGATGGCGTCGATGTCGGACGTGAACGGCGAAGTGGGGTTGATGGTGTTGAGTGTGGAACCGTTTTTCTGGCGGTTGAGCAGTACGGCAGGGAATGAGGCGGTGGTGCCAAAGAAGTTGGTGCACCATGCTTCGCCTTCGTCGGTACGCAGGTCGGGGCTGTTGCCAATGGGAGTGCCGAATACGGCAGTTGCGTGGATGGCGGTTGCGACCACCTTGTCGCGATAGGTGGCTTGATTGAGTATGTCGTGAATCACCCCGTCGGCTGTCGGGCAGTTGTTGCAGCGCGGACCTGTGTATTTCTCAATCCACACTCGGTGGGTATGGTCGGCAACGGGGTCGCTGTCCTCCCATTCGCCCACGGCACCGGAATAGACGGTATAGGTGCCGTCCTCGGAGGGTTCTATTTTGTCGCAGCTGGCGAATAACAAAAGGAGGGATGAGGCTAATATGATTGCTTTTTTCATTGTCGTAGGTTGGTATGTTAAACGATGATTTCTATGTTAGAAACTGGTTGAGAGCGAGAACGTCAAGCCGTTGGCGGCAGGCACCTGGCGGCATACGCCACCGATACAGATGATGCCTTCGCGCTGTTTGCCGTAGCCCACCTGGATGCGGGTGGCCTTGTGGGTGTAGCCGATGGATATGTTGTAGTAGTTGCCGATGCCGTCTTTGTAGCACCACTGGTCGCTTACGGAGACGAACAGCTTTGAGGTGAAGTTATACTCGATGAGTCCCATCAGCCAGTCGCCGCAGCGCTTGTCATCGACGGCTTTGTCATACACCGAGTTGCTGCCCATCCATTCGGCTTCGAAGCGAAGAACGTGCTTGGAAGAAACCTTGTAGGTGAGGTCGGCCACCACCACGTTGTTGGTGTGTATTTTTCCGGCATGGCCTTCCACGACGGGGTTGAACCGTATGAATCCGTAGGTGAGGGCCAGTTTCACTTTCTGCGTTATCTTCTTGTTCAGCTCGAAGTTGATGTCGGCATAGTAGAGTCCGACGGGTTTGAAGAAGCTGGAGGAGTAACCCTCGGTGCCGCGACCGCCAAGATAGTTGTTCTCGATGCCGGTGATGACCGAACCGTTAAGGTGCAGGTCGGTGCCGTATTTGCCGCCAAGGGCGGTCCCTTTCTTTATCTTGTACATCACGTCGCCCTGCAGGCCCATCTCGCCGGTGGCTTGGGTGGCGTAGGGGTACATCGAGAGGAATGCGTAGGTGTGCTGCTTGGTGATTGACGGGATATAGTTGATGTACAGCATCTCGCCGGCTTCGCTTCTCACCGACTTGAAACACATGTTATCGACACGCTTTGCCTGTATGTTGGCGCTGAATCCGCGCTGTGAGTAACCGGCTGACAGGAACAGCGCCTGCCCTTCGCGGTATATGTAGTTGTTCAGCACGTTGGGGTCTTGTCCTTTGCGGGCATATTCGGCTTGGAGGTTGAATCCGCCGTGGCTGAGGTCGAGGCGGACGCTTCCGGCTCCTATGTTGTGAGGCAGGTTAAGCTTGTATTCCGGGTTCTCGGCCAGGATGGTCTCGTCTTTCTCATATTTGCTGACAAATCCTCCGCCGATGGTGATGCGTGTCTTGCTTTCGGCAAAGGGTTTGATGATGCTGTTGAGGTTCAATTCGGCATCCACGCCACGTACAAGCCCGTCGCCCCACTCCCAGTAGTAGCGCTGTTTTCCGAACACCCCCTTGAGGGTGAGTCCGTTCACAGGTCGTACCGCCAGTTTGAATCCGAGTATGGCGTTGTCCATTCCGAGGTAGCGGTCCTCGTAGGCACGTAGTATCATGCCGTTGCCGAACTGCTCGTAGAATGTACCGGCGGTGACCGAGAGCCAGCTGCCGTTATATGAGGCAAAGTAGTTGGCTATGCCCTGACCTTTGTATTTTGCGTTGAATCCGGGCAGGGGGTTCTGGTATGCCTCGAAGCGTATGCCTGCCGAGAAATTGCCGTTGGTATATAGGATGTCGGCTCGGGCGTTGAGCAGCAGCCCTTCTTCCACTGCGCTGGCTCCTATAAGGGTGTCGCGGCTCGATGTCTGTCCGTCAATCTGGATATTGCCTGTTACGTGTCCTCCAAGTATGCCTTGGGCATTGACCGAAAAACCTGCGAAAAGGATGGCCCCCATAAGAGCCACCCGTTTGATGATATTTGTCATTTGGATCAACTGTTGGAATGTTGATATGTGGATAGGTTGATATGTTTTCTGACCGCTGGCTGCTAACAGCTAACTGCTAAAATGCCCTGTGCGGGCACGCACCTGACTACTGGCCGCTGACGAGTTTGCGGACTTCTTCTATGACTTCTTCCTCGCTGCCGTCAACGTATGAGGTGTGCTGCCACACTATCTCGCCTTCTCCGTTGATGATGAAGGTGTGAGGCACGTTCACCACGTTCATGGCGCGTTTGAAGTCCTGGTTTTGGTCGAGATAGACTTCGTATGGCCAGTCGTTGCCATCGACATGGGGTTTCACTCGTGAGGCCGAACGGGCGTCGTCGATAGAGATGGCGACAAGCTTGACGCCGGTCTCTTCCTGCCACTCCTCATACACTTCGCGGATGGCGTTGAGCTCCTTGTTGCAGGGTTTGCACCAGGTGGCCCAGAAGCTGATGATGATGGGCTTGCCGTCGTTCTGGATGACGGACGACTGGACCGACTGGCCGTCGAGGCTCTTCAGGGTGATGTTGTCGGGCACTTTGGCGTTTTGGGCGAATGTGAGAGCCGATACGGCAACCACTGCGAGGGTCAAAAGAAAGCGTTTCATAATGTTTGGTATATGTTATTATTGAATTGTCAAATGTTAATGTAGCCTGTGGCTGGTTGATTTTTCTATGATGGAATCGAAAATGATGTTTCTCTGTTAGTTTAGTATCGTTAAGAGTGTGCTTATTGCGTCTTTGTATTGCGAGGGTGGGAGAGGGGCGAGGGCTTCTTTGGCTGCGGCTATGTGGAGGGCTTTTTTTTGCTCAAGCTCTTCGATGGGCGGTTTCGGTATTGATGGGTCTTCGGCATAGTCGTTCAGGTCGTCCCACAGCTGGAACGCCATGCCGTAGTGCTTGCCGAAGTTTTTCATCGCCGGGTTCCCCAGTTCGCAGCAGGCTTCCATAAGGCTTGCCGTCTTGCGCCGCAGTATTTCGTAGTAGGTGTCGCGGTCGAGGCGGCCGGTGGCTATGTATTGCTGTTGCAGCACCTCGCCTTCGCTCATCTCGGTCACCGTGCGGTTTACTGTGTCGAAGGCTTGCTTGTCGTCTATCTCTTTCAGCAGGTGCATCACCTGTGCCAGGTAGTAGTCGCCGCACAGCACCGCCAGCTTGTTGTTCCACCGCTGTTTTACCGAGGGGTTGCCTCTGCGTTCGCTGGCTTCGTCAACGACATCGTCGTGCATCAGCGAGGCGTTGTGTAGCATCTCCATCGCGGCGGCGCACTTTATGGTGCTCTCTGTGATGGATTGTCCCGACCCCGTGGCGGCTCCGGCTGATAGCAGGACCAGTATTGTGCGGAGCTCCTTGCCGTTGTTGCCCGAAACATAGTCGTTGACCTCTTGTAGAAGCGCAACGGACGAGCGCAGTCGGTCGGAATAGACCTTGTGCACTTTCTCCAGCGGCTCTTTTATGACGGCCTTGATGTTATCTAGGGGGTGGTTCGACACTTGTGTTTGATTGCTTTTATGCGTTGTTTCGTCGGTGGTCGCTAGATGCCTGTTCTTGTCCCTGTGGTGGTTATGGTGGCTATCGCTTTGTTCTCGTTGTCGCGAATGTCTATGCTATAGACGCAGGTGCGCCGGCCTTCTTTCAGGCAACGGGCTTCGGCGTTGAGGGTTCCGCTCGTGGCGGAGCTAAGGTAGTTGATGGTGCTGGTGGTGGAGACCCACTCCAGTTTGTCGTGGTTGGCGGCTGCGGCAAAGGCGAGGTCCGCCAAGGTGAACAGGGCGCCGCCCATGACTTTTCCCATGGCGTTCAGGTGCAGGTCGCTAATCTCCATCTCGCAGCGTGCATAGCGTTCGCCCACTTTGACGAGGCGTATGCCGGCTTGACGTGTGGCGAAGCGGTCGTTGGCGAACAGTTCTATGCTTTGCTCTAGGGTCATTTGGCAGGCAGGGCTTCGTATAGCGAGGCGAGTTTGTTGTATAGCGGTTTGCTGACCTTGACGAGTGGGAGCCTGAGGGCGTTCGGAAACTGTCCTTTGGTCGATATCTCGAGCAGGGCTTTGACCCCGGCTGGGTTCCCTTCTTCGAAGAGGGCGTTCATGATGGGCAGCATGCTGTAGTGCAGCTGCTGGGCTTTCTTGAAGTCGCCTTTGAGTGCCAGGTTCACCATCTGCGACATCTGCTTTGGCAATGCGTTCGCTGCCACCGAGATGACGCCTGTCGCTCCGAGGGCAATCATCGGAAGGGTGAGGGCGTCGTCTCCCGAGAGAACCTGGAAGTTGGCGGGTTTGCCGTGTAGTATCTGCATTATCTGCTGCATATTGCCGCTGGCCTCTTTTATGCCTACGATGTTGGGACATTCGTTGGCAAGCTGGAGCGTCGTCTCGGCCGAGATATTGCATCCCGTGCGGCCGGGCACGTTGTATATGACTACGGGCACCGGCGAGGTCTCGGCTATGATTTTGAAGTGCTGCGCAAGGCCGCGCTGCTGCGGTTTGTTATAATAGGGGGCTACCGACAGTATGCCGCTGATACCGTCGAAGTTGGTGCTGTTGATGGTGTCCAGCACCGCCTGGGTGTTGTTGCCGCCCATGCCCAGCATGATGGGCACTCGGTCGGCAACCGCCTCTATTACGAAGTCGTGTATGGCTGCTCTCTCGCTTTCGGTCATGGTGGCGGCTTCGCTCGTCGTGCCGAGGGCCACTATATAGTTGACGCCCGACTCTATAATGTTGTCTATAAGGGTCTCAAGACGGGAAAAATCAATGGTCGATTGTTTTCGGAACGGAGTCACCAACGCAACGCCCGTCCCTGTGAATAGTCCTTTCATTTTATGTTGATTCGTTTGATGTTGATATGTTTTATGTTGATATGTTGATATGTTAAGATTTCAATCTCCACCACTTCACAATTTCACAACTTCACAAAAATAATTGCCCTGTGCGGGCACGCACTCACTCACTTTCTCACCATCTGTAGGTAGTTGCAGACGTTCTCGAAGAAAGCCGGCAGGTCTATCGGGCCGTTGCCGTGTATGGTCATGTCGTATAGATCTAGGACGTTGGGTGCCGGCTCGTCGCTGTCGTCTATATAGGTGATGTTGAGGTCGGCATCCGCCTTCAGCACCATGTATTGCGAGAAAAACGAGTCGCCGCCGGTCGTGTCTATCAGCACGTCGTATTTCCGCGACAGGAAGTTGTCCGTCGCGCTGTCGTGCGGCACTCCCCATCCGTCGAAGTCCTCCTTCTCATGGCATATCGTGGTGCCCGAGTGCGTGATGATGTATGTGAGCTCCTGACCGTTGACCTGGTCGCATATCATGTGCACCCTGCGGCCCGACCGCTCCAACTCCATCACTATCGCGTACAGGTATTTCCACGAGAGCTCGTCCCCGATGTGGAACACTATGCCCACCGTCCGCACCTCGTCCATGTTCTTTATCTCCTTCAGGCGCTCCTTGCCCCTGAGGTTTTTCAGCATGTATCGTTGCTTTATTTTCTTGAATGCTCCCAGCATCTTCTTTTAATTTTTGAAACCAATATATATAAACGCCATCCGCCGCCCTTTTATTGTGTCCCCCGCGCCTGCCCGTCGCCTTCTCTTTTCGTCCTCCCTCATCCCAGCTCCAGCTCCGGGTCTTTTCTCAGCTTGAAGCTCCTCCGGTGGTATTGCGTCACCCCCAGCCGCTCTATCGCCTCGTAGTGCGCCGCCGTCGGGTATCCCTTGTTCCTTCCCCAGCCGTAGCCCGGGCACTCGGCGTCGAGCCTCTCCATATATTCGTCGCGGTGCGTCTTCGCCAGTATCGACGCCGCCGCTATCGACATGTATTTCCCGTCTCCCTTCACTATGCAGGCATATTCCGTCTCCGTCTCGTTATAGAATCGGTTGCCGTCTATAAGCAGCAGCTCCGGCTTCCTGCTCAGCTGTCTTATCGCCTCGTTCATCGCATGCATCGACGCCCGCAGTATGTTCATCTTGTCTATCCCCTCGTTGTCCACACTCGCCACCGCCCATGCTACAGCCTCCCGCTCTATCTCCTCCCTCAGCCTCTCCCGCTGCTTCGCGCTCAGCTGCTTCGAGTCGTTCAGCAAAGTGTTCTCATATCCCTTCGGCAGTATCACCGCCGCCGCAAACACAGGACCGGCCAGGCATCCACGCCCAGCTTCGTCACACCCACATTCCACCACACCGTCCCTATAACAACCCTTCAACATATCAGAATATCAATATAAAACCTTCAACCCTTCAACATATCACCCTAAAACATATCAACCTATCAACATAAAACATATCAACATATCAACCTATCAACCTATCAACCTATCACCCTATCAACCTATCAACCTATCAACCTATCAACCTATCAACATATCAACCTAAAACCTATCACCCTATCAACATAAAACCTATCAACATAAAACCTATCAACATAAAACCTACTACCTCACCATCTCCACCACC
>JAFZTV010000028.1 GCA_017618625.1 Bacteroidales bacterium
GGCTCTGCAACGACTCGTACTCACCTTTGCGGCAGTAAGCCAGATTCTTGCGTTCGGGTTTATAGGCGGCGCTCTCGTAGCAGTAGATGGGGATGTTCAGCTCCTCGCCGAGACGTTTGCCCAGCTTGTGGGCATATTCTACCACCTCATCCATGGTGATGTTGCTCACCGGAATGAGCGGACAGACGTCGGTGGCACCCTGACGCGGATGGGCGCCGTGATGCTGACGCATATCTATCAGTTCGGCTGCCTTCTGCACCACTCGGTAAGCGGCTTCGCACACCTGCTCGGGCTCACCGACAAAGGTGATGACCGTGCGGTTGGTGGTGGCACCCGGATCGACGTCGAGCAGCTTTACGCCTTCGACTTTCTCTATCTCTGCAGTCACCTGGTTGATGACATTCATGTCGCGTCCTTCGCTGATGTTGGGGACACATTCAATAAGCTGTTTCATGGTGAATTTATGTTGTTATGTTTTAAGTTTCAAGTTTTTAGCTCCAAGTTAGCTGCCGACGGACGACTGCTGGCTTTCATTGCCGCGACCGCTAATAGCACCTATTTCAGCGTCGTCACCGCTTTCTCTGTCCAGTTTAACAAAAACTCCGACACCTTCTTCTCGCTGTAGCCTTTGCCCTCCTCGAGGTAGGCGCTGTTTTGTATGTGTATCGGCCTGCCCTCGCGGTCGAGTATGACGAACACCGGAAATCCGAACCGTGCGGGGTTGGCGAGACGTTTCATTGCCTTGGGGTTCTTATTCCCCTTCGACCAATTGACGTGGATATAGACGAAATTCTCGTCGATAATCTTGTGCACGGCGGCGTTGGTGTCGGCATATTCGGCAAACCTGATGCACCACGGGCACCAGTTGCCGCCCACCTGGCAAAGCACATACTTGCCTTCCTCGGCGGCTTTCTTCACCGCGTTGTCAATCTGCTCCATCGCATTGAGATTCTCGTCGTAGGGCTTTCTCTGCGCATACGCCGAGACCTGCAGGGCAAAAAGTGCGACAAGCACAAGGATTGTTTTCTTCATAGTTTTTCGTTGACAAGATTCAAAATATCGTTGATTATCGGCTGCCCGTCTGACTCTGGGCGTTCACCGCTTAATATCAGCCGCTTCGCCTTCTCCACCGCCTCTACATCCAATGCGTCGCTGGCAATCTGACAATCTATTATCTTCGACCCCTCCTTCAGAAGCGACACCTCGACCGCACCCCAGCCGAACGAGCCGTTGCAGGTCGATTTGAACTCACGCCACTTGCCGAAACGCCACTCATCGCTAGCGTAGAAATCGCGCCGCTGACGTACCGCATCGACATTCGACAGCTCGCAGAAATCGACCACTTCCGACCTCTGGCCGTATTCCTTCTCGAAAGCCTCAACAATACGCGGCATAAGGCTCTCCACCGTGATGTCCGCCAATTCGCTGAGGTTCACAACACGGCTCTCCACCGACTTCACCCCATGCTTCATCAGCTTGGAGACGTTGGGAGTGAGATAGCGCCGTAGGCACTCGATGTCGGTCTTTATCATGATGGTGCCGTGATGCAGCGCGGCGGTGCTGTTCTTGTGGAATGCGCTGCCCGAGAACTTGCGTCCCTCGCACTGCATGTCGTTACGACCGCTCACCTCCGCTTTAATACCGTAGGTGGCCAATGCAGCGGCTATCACACCGAAGTTGCGCTGGATGTCAGACATCGCCGCAGGGCTCACGAAGGTGAAGTTTAAGTTCTCCACATCATGATACACGGCGCCACCGCCGGTGGTGCGCCTCATAAGGTGTCCCCCCTCCCCTTCCAGCAAATCTACGTTACATTCGGCAAACGGGTTCTGGTTCTGACCAATCACCACCGTGCGCTCGTTCCTCCAAAGGTAGCACACCATGCAACCATCTTCGCAATGCTGAAACAACCAATCCTCAACCGCAAGGTTGAGAAACGGCTCAAATGAATTGCTTATGATGGTTTTAAGTTTCATATTTATCAAATCACATCGGTCAATTTTAAAGTCTCAGGTCACTAGTCACAGATCACTGGTCACAAGATTCACCTCTTCTTCATAAACCGTTCCAGATTGGTCGTAAGGGTGAAATAGTTGGGTGCCTGCATCAGGTGGTAGTTATTCCTTGCGTAAGAGAATTCAAACCCCTTTATCTTCAGCCCTATTCCGTAGGAGAAACCGCTGGTGTTGAATCCGCTGCTCGCCTGCATCTCTCGCATCTGACGGTAGTTGTAGCCGAAGCGCAGGAAGACCACCTTGCCTATGTTCAGCTCCACGCCTGCCAGCACATGCCGTCCCGCGTTGTCAAAAAATTTCGCCGCACCGCTGCGTTTCGTCACCTCACCCGTGAACGGGTCGGTTGTTGACGACGGGTTGTACATATCCTCGTACATCAGGTTCCACTGCTGCAGCTCTGTGATGGCGAAGAAGAATCTGAACGGAGCGTTCTTCAGCTTGTACGACAGCGACGCGCTTATCTCAAACGGCGTCCAGTCGGTCTTTGCCTGGTTGAAGAAGAACTGCGCACCCACGTTGCGTCCTATGGCTGTGGCTGCGAAACGACGGTTGGGGCTCACATACGACGCAGCCATATCGAAGGCGATTGCCAGCGCCGTATAGGATTCGTATTGCGAGATTGTGGGCTTTGCGCTCACTCCGAACGAGAAGCTCGAATCAATCTTGAAACCCCAGCTGAGGATTGCCGACACGTCCAAGGCGTAGAAATGCCCCGTTGAGTTGTCGTACTCGTCGTAGCCATTGAAAATGCCGTAGTTGTGGTATTTGAACGAGGCAGCGAAAACGCCAGGACGACCGAAGTCCCTCGCATAAGACACCTGCCCTATTCCGACATAGTTGAACAGCGCCACATAATTGAACGATAAATTGTTGTGCATCTCAGGGCTCAGCATCGAGGGGTTGTCAACCGCCAGCACCAGGTCGCCGTCGGCCAACGGAAGATAATCGAAGCCGAGACCAGCCGAACGCGCCGATGCCGTCATGTCGAGCACCGAAAGGTTGTTCATTCCAGCCACCTGCGATACCGCCCGCTGAGCGGGCAGCATCGCAAGCAACAGGGCTGTTATGAAAACCCGAGGTTTCATTGTGTTGATGTTTGCTTCAATGCTTGAGCAAATGATTGCGTCAGCCACTCACACAATCCCACAATCAAGCACTTATGCAATCACATTCACTTTTTATTACGTTCATGCCTCATCAGGTGACTCGGCTCGAGTGCCATGCGGTCGGTCTCAAGCAGCGAAGCCACACCCTCTTCCACGCGGCGTTTCTGCTGGCATGCCTCGCAGTGGCATTCCTCGTGGTATTCGCGCGGCTCGGTGTAGGTGGTAATCACACCCTCGAAGTTGCGCAGAATTACCTTGTCGGGGCTCTGCGATATGACATATTGCGGCATCACCGGTGTCTTTCCGCCACCGCCGGGAGCGTCCACCACGAAGGTCGGCACAGCGTATCCGCTGGTATGGCCACGCAGGTTCTCGATAATCTCGATACCCTTGCTGACGGGCGTGCGGAAATGTTCCAAACCCATCGAAAGGTCGCACTGATAGACATAGTACGGACGCACGCGGTTACGCACCAGCTCGTGCATCAGTTTCTTCATGACGTGCACGCAGTCGTTCACACCGCGCAGCAGCACCGTCTGGTTACCCAGAGGTATGCCCGAGTCGGCCAGCATCGCCAAAGCGTGTTCGGCTTCGGGAGTGAACTCGTTGGGGTGGTTGAAATGCGTGTTCATCCAGATTGGATGATATTTTTTCAGCATGTTGCACAGCTCCGGGGTTATGCGCTGCGGGCACACAACCGGAGTGCGGCTGCCCAGACGCACTATCTCAACATGCGGTATGGCGCGCAGGCGCTTGATGATATATTCCAGTTTCTCGTCGCTCACCATCAGGCAGTCGCCGCCGCTCAACAGAACGTCTCTCACCTGCGGAGTCTTTTCGATATAGGCGATGCACTTCTCGATGCGCTCGGCCGGGCTCTCGTCGTCCTTCTGGCCGGCAAAACGACGGCGTGTACAGTGACGGCAGTACATCGAGCACATGTCGGTGATGAGGAACAGAACTCTGTCTGGATAACGGTGAGTAAGTCCCGGAGCCGGCGAATCCTCGTCCTCATGCAGCGGGTCGTTCAAGTCGGCAGGAGCGATGTTGCACTCCTCGCCGGCCGGGATGGCCTGACGGCGGATGGGGTCAAACGGGTCGTTTGGGTCGATAAGACTCAGATAGTACGGCGTAATAGCCATACGGAACTTCGCCAAAGCCTTCTTGATACCCTCTGCCTCATCGGGTGAGAATGTGAAGTACTTGCTCAGCTGCTCGTAAGTCTCGATACGGTTCTTTACTTGCCATTTCCAGTCGTTCCACTGGGCGTCAGTAACCTCGGGGAACAGTTCTTTTCTACGGTTTACTTTCATGTTATACTATTATATTTGTTTTATTTTCGTTGACTATTCTTCTGCGGGCCAGACGGGCTGCAGGTTGCGGTCGCCGTAGGCGTCGTCTATCTTGCTGATTGTCGGCCAGTACTTGTCTTCGTGCGGCATCGGGAAGGCGGCAATCTGACGGCTATAAGGATAGTTCCACTCATCGGCGCAGACGACCTGCATGGTGTGTGGTGCGTTGGCGATGGGGTTGTTCTTCTCCTCGTATTTTCCGGTCATGATGTCGTCAATCTCCTGACGGATGCTTATCATAGCGTCGCAGAAACGGTCAAGCTCGCTCAAAGGCTCGCTCTCTGTGGGTTCGACCATGAGGGTGTTGTGCACGGGGAAAGCCACCGTGGGAGCGTGGAAACCGTAGTCGTCGAGACGGCGTGCGATGTCGCCTACGCTGACCTTGAGGCTGTACTCGTTGAAATCGACAATCATCTCGTGGCCGCACATGCCGTTCTTGTTGGTATAGAGTATCTTGTAGTATTTTTGCAGACGAGCGCGCAGGTAGTTGGCGTTCAAGATGGCGTGCTTGGTAGCCTCGGTCAGGCCGTTGCCGCCGAGCATCAGCAGGTAGCCGTAGGTGATGGGGAACAGCAGCGCGTTGCCGAACGGAGCGGCAGCCATCGCATTGCCCTTCGAGCCTCCGACCTTGTAGATGCAGTGCTTGGGCAGGAAGTCAAGCAGCTTCTCGCTGACAGCGATAGGACCGACTCCGGCGCCGCCGCCACCGTGAGGGCCTGCGAAGGTCTTGTGAAGGTTGAGGTGGCAGACGTCGGCACCCATACGGCCCGGCGAGGTGATTCCCACCTGTGCGTTCATGTTGGCTCCGTCCATATATACCAATGCGCCGGCGGCGTGGATGATGTCCACGATTTCGAGGATGCCCTCTTCGAAGGCGCCGTGGGTGGAAGGATAGGTTATCATGATGCAGCTGAGGTTGTCCTTATACTGCGCCACTTTCTCTTTCAAGTCGTTGATATCCACATCGCCGCGCTCGTCGCATTTCACAACCACCACCGTCATGCCGGCCTTGGCGGCTGAAGCGGGGTTGGTGCCGTGAGCAGAAGCGGGGATGAGACAGACGTTGCGCTGCGGGTTGCCGTTGGCAATGTGGTAGTTGCGGATGACAGTCAAGCCGCTGTACTCTCCGGCCGAACCCGAGTTGGGCTGGAGCGACACACCTGCGAAGCCTGTGATGATGGCCAGCATCTGCTCCATCTCCTTGATCATCTGCAGCGAGCCTTCGGCCTGGTCAATCGGCGCGAAGGGGTGCATGCCAGCGAAATGGGTCCAGCTCAACGGCAGCATCTCGGCTGCGGCGTTGAGCTTCATAGTGCAGCTTCCCAGCGGTATCATGGCGCGGTTGAGACTGAGGTCTTTCACCTCCAGCTTCTTCATGTAGCGCATCATCTCGGTTTCATTGTGATACTTGTTGAATACGCTGTGTGTCAAATATTTCGAGGTACGTTTCAGGTTCTCGGGTATTGAGCAGATGTCGGTGCAGCAGGACGAGCCGTTGCAGTGGAGCAGTTCGGGTTCCTTGCCTGCGGCCTTGGCGAGAACGGTGATGATGGCGTTGATGTCGTCCTTCGAGGTTGTCTCGTCGAGGCTGATGCCGATGCAATCCTCACAGATATAGCGGAAGTTGATTTCGTGTTCAACAGCCACTTTCTTCACCACGTCGGTCTTCACGGGGCACTGCAGTGCGAGCGTATCGAAGAATACGCGGTTGTGCTGTTTGTAACCGTATTTCTCAAGTTCCTTGGCGAGTACAGTGGCCTGGGCGTGCATGTTGGCGGCGATGCGGCGGATGCCTTCGGGGCCGTGCCATGCGGCATAGAAACCGCTCATGATGGCCTGCAGGGCCGATGCGGTGCAGATGTTCGAGGTGGCTTTCTCGCGCTTGATGTGCTGCTCACGCATTCCAAGGGCCATACGCAGAGCCTTGTTGCCCTTGACATCGACGCTCCAGCCGATGATACGGCCGGGGAACGAACGCTTGAAGGCCTCGGTGACGGCGAAGAAACCTGCGTGCGGGCCGCCGAATCCCATCGGCAAACCGAAACGCTGGTTGCAGCCGAATGCGCAGTCGGCGCCCATCTCGCCGGGGGTTTTCAGCAGGGCGAGTGCCATAAGGTCGGTGGCCATGCCGACAAAGATGCCGAGCTCGTGGGCCTTGGCTATGAAGTCGGTGTAGTCGTTCACCTCGCCAAACTGGTCGGGATACTGCACGACGGCGCCGAAGAAGGTGTTGTCGAGCTGAATCTCTGCGGGTTTGCCTGTGACAATCTCAATTCCGCGCGGAGCGGCGTTGGTGTGCATCACGTCGAGAGTCTGCGGGAAGATGCGCTCGTCCACGAAAATCTTGTGTACGTTGTCCTTCACGGCCTGACGGCTGCGTGAGTTGTAGAACATAATCATGCACTCACC
Organism: Bacteroidales bacterium; assembly: GCA_017618625.1. The sequence continues at coordinate 6,883 of JAFZTV010000028.1, forward strand.
GCCGGCGGTTGCCTCGTCGAGCAGCGATGCGTTGGCAAGCGGAAGACCCGTCATGTCGCTCACCATCGTCTGGTAAGTCATCAAGGCCTCGAGGCGGCCCTGGCTGATCTCTGTCTGATATGGCGTGTAGGCAGTGTACCACCCGGCGTTCTCAAACACGTTGCGCTGGATGACGGCCGGGGTGATGGTGCCGTAGTAGCCCATACCGATGTAGGTCTTGAAGAGCTTGTTTTTCTGAGCCAGAGAGCGGCAGCGGTTCAGAAACTCATATTCGTTGATGCCGTCGGCTATAGGCATCGGTTTGTCGAGACGGATGGAGGCGGGCACAGCCTTCTCAATCAGTTCGTCCATCGAAGCGACGCCGATGGTTTTGAGCATTTTTTCCTCGTCGGAAGCATTCGACACACCATTGTGTCGCGGAGTGAAATTGTTGCTAATCATATTATTATTATATTGTTTTTGTTTTGTTCTACAAAATAACAGGCTACAAAGATACAACAATTTTTAATAATCCAGCCGACCTCCGACCGCCAATTTCTGACCTTTTATAAACAATCCGCACAACCATTGTGAATATCCCCCTGCACTCACAACATACAACCACAGGCAACCCACAACATACAACCACAGCCAACCCACAACATACAACCACCGCCAACCTTCAACATACAACCACAGCCAACCCACAACATACAACCACAGGCAATCCCCAAAACCCCACCACCGACCCCCATACGACTCATCCTTAGCTCTGTCATAGACCTAACATAGACTTGATATATCCAGCCACCACATCTACAACAACTTACAATCAACCCAAAAACAAACCCTTGCACAATCCAACAAAAATCCCTACCTTTGCACCCAACATTCATCCAATCTCCACACCCAAAATCGACCCCACACAGCTCACAAAACACACATTTGTCTAATCACTAATCACTAATCACTAATCACCAATCACAACGCCATGGGACTCAACCGTTCAGCAATGAGACTCTACTTCACCGGCCAAGTCGGCGGCATCATACAATACGAAGTCCGCGGACAGCTCCGCGTCCGTTCCTGCCCCGAGACCGTCCGCAACCCCCGCACTCCCGCCCAAACCGACCACCGCAACCGCTTCGCCCTCGCCTCCTCCTACGTCCGCTCACTCGGCGACGTCTATAAAGTCGGCTACCGCCAATACAACACTTCACTCTCCCAGCGCGCCAACATCGTCAAGCAGGTTTACGACAACGCACTCACACCCGCCGGCACCATCGACCCCCTCAAAGTCCTCACCGCCCGCGGCCCCATCTCTCGCCCTCAAGGCCTACAACTCCAGCAACTCGGCAACCAGCTCCGTATCACCTGGTTCCGCCCCTCCAACCACAAACTCAAGCTCACTCTCACCCTCTACAACTACACCCGCGCCATCGCCCAAACCCACTACGACCTCGCCACCTCGCAAGCCTCCTTCGCCACCATCTCCATCCCCGACGGCTGGCATTCCGACTCCCTCTACATCTACGCCTTCTGGCGCAGCGACCGCTCCCACTCCACCTCCGACAGCACCGCACAACCCATATCCGACCCCAACAACACCCACGACATCATAACCACCAACTCGCAATCCCCAACCCCCGACCCCGCCGACCTCAACCGACAATCCTTGACTGCCCGCTGGGCGTCGGCGATGACGCAAAACGACGGGTTTGCGGTGTTTTCGGCTACGGCTGGGCCGCATGGCGTTCCTTGATGACAAAATTTGCCTATCTTTGAAAATCAATTAGCTGCGTGCCGCTAGCAACCAGCGAGCGGTCACAGCTTTGCAATTGACGTGATAACAAATTAAAACACATATAAATATGAAACACATTAAACTTATGACAATCGTCGCGGCGACGGCGATGCTGGCTGTCTCGTGCGGACAGAAGAAAGAAACGCCAAAGGAAGAAGGGCCGAAATATCTGGTTCTCTACTACTCGCAGACGTCGAACACGAAGGCGGTGGCCGAGGAGATTGCGGGCCATCTGGGCGCAGACATCGAGGAGATTCTGGCCATGCAGCCCTACGACGGTGACTTCCAGGCAACTATAGAGCGTTGCATGCAGGAACGCGAACAGGGCGTGAAGCCGGAGATACAGCCGCTGGTGGCCGATGTGTCTAAGTATGACGTGATTTTCATCGGCTACCCTGTGTGGTTCGGAACGTATGCGCCTCCTGTGGCCGCGTTGCTCGACGGGGTGGATTTGAGCGGCAAGAAAGTGGTTCCTTTCTGCACTTTCGGCAGCGGCGGACTTGAGAGCAGCGTAAAAGACCTCGTAGCGAAGCAACCCAACGCCGAGGTGCTGCCCGGCTACGGCGTGCGCGCCGCCCGCCTGGAGGCTATGCCGAAGGAGGTCGAGGAGTTTCTGAAAGCCGGCGGTTTCATTGAAGGCGAATACACACCGCTGCCCGATTTCGGTGAGATGCACGATGTGAACGCCGAGGAGACGGAGGTGTTCAACACCGCGGTTGACGGTTATCCGATGCTGAACGCGCAAGCGAAGGGCGTGGCTGTGCGCACCATTCCCAACGGTACGGAATATCTGTTCACCGCCGTCGATATGCCTCGCGAGAAGAAAGCCGACATGCCGCCGGCAGGCGAGTTGCAGGTGTATGTGACCGTTGTCGATGGCGAAACGCCTGTCTTCACCAAAGTAATCCGCTAAATGTCAAAGCGCATCAGGCAATATATCGGCATTCTCGCCGCCGTAGTGGTGTATTACATCGTCCACGAAGGGGCACACCTGCTGGTGGCGCTGGCACTCGGTGTGTTCAAGAGCGTCAAATTCATGGGCTTGGGCCTGCAGATTGATGTCTGTGCCGAACAGATGACAGACCTTCAGATGGGGCTTTTCTGCATAGCTGGTGCTGTGGCGACCTTTGCGACGGCGTGGATATTGGTGCTACTCAGCAGACGGATTTGCACCTCGCGGAGCGAACTGCTCAAAGCTGCCTTGTGGTATGTAACCATTGCCATGCTGGTTATCGACCCACTGTATCTCAGCGTGTTGTGCGGTTTGGTGGGCGGAGGCGACATGAACGGCATACGCCTGCTGATGCCTGAAGTGGCGGCACGGGTGCTGTTCGGCGTCATCGGCGTCGCGCATATCGTGGTTATTTGGAAACTACTGTTGCCCAGATATAAAGCAGCCTTCAAAAAGTAAACCGAATGGAGATAGACCTTTTGCTGGAATATGGGTGTCGGGAAGAGCTGCGTGAGTGGCTGGAGGCCAACCACGAGACGGCGAGCCACTGCTGGGTGACCAGCAATCGCAGCAAGGTCGTGCGCAACGACGCCATCCCCTATCTGGAGGTGGTCGAGGAAGCGCTCTGCTTCGGATGGATTGACTCGACCTGCAAGCGGCTGGACGACGGACGCATGGCGCAGAGACTCTCGCCAAGGCGCAAAGGGAGCCACTGGACGGAGCTGAACCGAAAGCGCTGCGCCGACTTGGAAGCACGAGGGTTGATGACAGAAGCTGGTCGTCAAGCGCTGACCGTCGGAACCGCCAACAAATATAGATAAACAATGAAAACCGAGATAAACCCACAGGAGAGCACCCGAGCCGAAGCCTTCAGGCTTTGGATGACCTCGCCGATGCCGATGGTCACGTTGGTCAAAACCATGGACGTGAGCCACCTGCTACGAGTCAGCCGCAAGAAGGGCGTGAAGTTCAACGCGCTCCTCTGCTGGTGCATCGGACGCGCAGCCACAGGCATCGAGGAGTTCTACACCTTGCCCGAGGCAGGCAAGCTGTATCGCTACGACCGTCTGGCCGTGAACGTGATTGTCAACAACGCCCAAGGTGGCATAAACTCTTGCGACATACCCTTCAGCGACGACCTGCAGCAGTTCAACCGCGACTATCTGACGCGCACCGCCAAGGTGGCTGCCGAATGTAAAAGCGATTATCTAGACGGCTATATGGTTATCGGGACCTCGGCGATGATTGACACCCAACTCGACACCATCGTCAACCAGTACACCGACCAGTTCACCAACCCGATGGTGATGTGGGGCCGCTACCGCAAAGGGCTGTTCAAGACGACGCTGCCCGTCTCGTTCCAGTTCCACCACGTACAGATGGACGGCGGCCACGCGGCACGTTTCCTCGAACGGCTGCAACAGGTTTTAGTTTTAAGCTGTAAGTTTTAAGTTTTGAGCTATAAATATTAAGTATTAAGCTGGAAGTTTTATATGAAAAAGATTTTAATCATTCTGCTGGTTTTCAACTGCATTCAAGCCAACGCGCAGGATATGGCGCACTACAAACACATAGTCAAGGAGCTCTGCTCGACCAAGTATCAGGGACGCGGCTATGCCAAAGACGGCGCCAACAAGGCAGGAAAATACATCGAAAAAGAGTTCCGCAAGGTCGGGGTTGACGAGGTGACGCTTCAGCCTTTCAAACTGAACATCAACACCTTCCCGGGCAAGATGGAGATGGCGGTTGACGGCCGGAAACTGACGGCGGGCATCGACTTCGCCATGCGTGAATACTCGCCCGGCGTAAAGGGCACCTACCCTCTCTATTACGTTGATACGCTCAACTTCGACGCCGAGCGGATGATGGCAGACCTTGCAAAGCCGGAATACAAAAACTGCTTCGTAGTGTGCGACTTTTGGTTTATGTATCGCAGCCACCGCAAGGATTTCCAAAAGCTGCAGAAAGGCACCGAATGTCCCAACGCAGGCATGATTCAGACATGGGAGCGGCCTTTGAAATTCTACAAAGCCTACGGCGAAAAGGTGACAGGCAAACCCATCATCTGGAGCACCTCCGACTTCCCCAAGGGGGCTCGCACCATCACCGTCGATATCGAGAACCGATTCCTCGAGAACTACGAGTGCTTCAATGTCATAGCCAAGGTGGAAGGCAGGCGGCACGACAGCTGCTTTGTTTTCACCGCCCACTACGACCATCTCGGCAACCTCGGCAAGAAGGTCTTCTATCCGGGCGCCAACGACAACGCCTCTGGCACCGCCACCATCATCACCCTCGCGGCCTATTATGCACAGAACCGCCCCGAGTACGACATGTATTTCATCGCCTTCTCGGGCGAGGATTCGGGCCTTCACGGCTCGGAGTGCTATGCCGAGAGCCCGCTGGTGCCGCTCAGCCAGATTAAATATCTGTTCAACATCGACATGATAGGCGACAACAACCCCGTGCAGTACTGCGAAGTCAGCGACGAAGGCATGCGTGGCTACGCCCTTCTGGAGCAAATCAACAGCGAGCGGAACCACTTCAAAGGGCTCAACCGAGGCGAACTGGCGGGCAACAGCGACCACTACCCCTTCGCTCAGAAGCACGTGCCGTGCATTCTCTTCGAGAACGAAAGCGGCGACGCCTTCAAATACTACCACACCACCTACGACAACTACAAGAATTTCATAACAGTAACCTACGAGCCCATCTTCCGCCTAATAAAAGAGTTTGTGGAGCGGTATTGATGCGGCGATGAAAACCTGCTGATACAGGAGAAAACGCCCTGCTCCGTATTTCCCCCACTGCCACCCAATATTCGGGATTGTATTACAAGATATAAAACAAAAAAAAACGCACCCCGATGGGCACACTTTTCGCCAAAGAGATGGCTATTGATTGATAATGAGTTTCTACCTCGCCACCATCAGGCGGACGGTTTCGCCTGCGGCCTTGACTATATAGATTCCGTTTCTAAGACGTTCCGTCGAAATCGACACGCTCACCGAGCCCGAGGGAACTGGCTGTTCCATCATGCAACGGCCCGAGATGTCGTATATGGCCACCGTCTGGCTGCCCGACTGCAGCTTTGCAGGGTCGAGCATCACCGTCACCCTCTCCCCTGCGGGATTGGGATAGACGCTCTTGATGACTGAGTGTTGCGGAGCGCTTATAGACGACGGCTCGCCCAGAACGGCGACGGCGTCAAGGTCAAATCCTGTGCTGTAGCTGTTTGTCGGGAACGGGTCGTTGATTATGTGGCCGTAAGAGTCATAGCTGCCATACTGGGGGTCTATGCTGCCCACCACGTCAACCACACGCACATGTGTGATGTTGTCAATGTCTATTCCTGTGCTGTCGCGCAGCTCCTCAAGGTCGAACGGGGTACCCCATCCACCTCTGTATTTGCCGGCCAGGTTGTTGATATACGTGGCGTCTAGCTGACCGATGCCGCCCACCTGGGTTTCGGTCTGTGTGAGCGAAGTGGCGGGGAACCGCACAAAACGCTCGCCGTCGCTGCTCACCTCCACAAAAGCAAGCTCAAGGAAGTAGTCGTCAAACGAATTTTCGAATACGGCCAAGTCGTAGCCGTTTACGTTATGTATCGGTTCGTCAAATGTCAGGGTGGCGTAGCCGCCATCGCCAAGCGGCACCACATGATAGACCGTATTCGTCCATGCCGGGCCTATGGCGCTGTCGCCGCTGTGAGCGAAGGTCACTATCGAGTCGGGCCGGTTGCGTATATTTATCGGACCGAACACCACCTCGCACCCCGTGGCCCATGCCACAATTCGTGGGTCGTCATATTTCACCGCCGTGCACCCTTCCGTGCCCACTATGCCGCAGAACGGGCCCTGCCCATGTGCGCACACACCACACACAAAGAGCAGGACCATAATCAGCGGGTATTTCACAAAGTTGATATGTTTCATGTTGATATGTTTAAAGGTTCAAGGGTTTCAATTGTCGATTCACCATTCACAACTTCACAAAATCAATTGCCCTGTGCGGACACGCACTTTTTTCCTGGTTCCCGGTGAGGCATCTCTGCCTACGCCGGGAAAATATCGAGGCTTTCCGCCTCTAATTTCGAAATTCAAATTTCAGAATTCGAAATTAGTGCTTCACGACCACTTTGGTGGTGGTGTTGCCGATGTGGAGCATATAGACTCCGTTGGCAAGCGCCGAGGTGTTGATGGTCATGCTTTCGCCGTTGATAGGCTGGCTGAAGACCTTGCGGCCAGTCATGTCGTAGATGACGGCGTCGCCTTCCATCGAACCGCAAACCACGTTGAGCACGCTCGAAGCGGGGTTAGGATAAACCTTCACGTTGACGTTGGCGATCTCGTCGATGCCCTGCGGCTGAGGATCAGCAGGAGCGCTGACGGGAGTGATGGTCATAGGATAGGCATATATGGGGAATATTCCAAACTCGCCATAATCCACTTCGCCCACCTGCACGCCGGCGGCGGGATCGGCCCAGAGGTTGAGGTCGCCATTGTGGAAAGTCTCACCCATACCGCTGCCGCTGACGCCGTTGGTGTGCTGCTCGAAGTAGTTGCCAGGGGTGACGGCAAGGCTTACAGTACCGTCGTTGAAGGTGATGTCGGCGAGATAGCCATAATCATCTAACACGTAGTCGAAGCGACTGTCGGCAGTCTTTATGGCATCCATCACGGTGGTCATTCCTACCGTCTCGGTGGCGAACTTGTAGCCCCAAGCCAACGAGGTGTCAGCCCAGTTGACAACGAAACGCATCTGGTTCTCGCCCTCGCCAACCCAATAGAGGATATCGCTGGCTGCGATGGTAGCGTCGCTAACATTGGGGAAATATTTCGAAACCGGGGTGATGGTCTGCGGATAAGCATACGAATAATACCAGAAACCATCGTACTCCATGCTGTCGATTTTCACACCGGCGGCCGGGTCGGCCCAGAGGTTAAGGTCGCCGTTATGTATCGTCTCCATGATTCCTACACCGTACTGGCCGTTTATTTTCTGGTCCCAGTAGCTTGTGCCCGAAAGGTTCACCGTCCCGTCGTTGAAGGTAATGTCGCTGACAAACCCCTCACCCGTATAGCTGAAACGTCCGTCTGCGGTCTGAATGTCATCCATCACTGTCTGCAGGCTTACCGTCTCTGTGGCAAATCTGTAGCCCCAAGCCAACGAGGTGTCTGCCCAGTTCACCACGAAAATCATCTGGTTCTCGCCCTCGCCGACCCAATAGACTATGTCGCTTGCGGCGATGGTGGCGTCAACCGCGGTCGGCGTCACTCCGGGTGCCGACACGGGGTGTACAGGAGTGGTCCAAACCACACCCATCGGGTAGTACTCGCCATAGAACGGCAGCGAATCATAACCCTCAGCGAAAGCCGATTCGCCCACCTTCAGAAACGAGCCGTCGCTCAAAGTGCTGCTCCAGCCCGCCTGAGCGTTGCCGTCCAGGATAAACTGCAGCACATTGCCTGTAACATTGCTGCTGAAAGCCAGGTTCACATCGCCGTCAACAAAGCTGAACGCCGAGTTAGTTGCGGTCAGACGGCTGTCCAGCGAGTCCATGGCGCTTATCGCCTGAGACACCGTCAGCGAACCGTCAAAATGAAGACCCCATGCAAGAGCAGTGTCCGGCGAACCCCAGTTGAATGCGATAACAGCGCTGTTTGCACCTTCGCCAACCCAGTATGTCACCTCGCTGGCATCGATGGTGGCATCAACTGGCATGTGTTTAACTGTAACGGGTACGATTGCGGTACTCCAAACAGCGGCAGCTGAAGCACTCACCTTTACGAACATTCCGTTCTCCAAGTCATAGTCGTCAAAGCCATCGTTTTCGTCTGCCAACGTGCCGTTCACCTTGAATCCAAAGCCCGTGCATGTGAGGTCATACTGCGGACGCTCGACATAGTAGAAGCAATCCTCGTAGGTGTCCCAGTCCATCGACAGCTGCGCCCTTGGGTCCGCATCCATGATGTCGTTAATCATGTCGTCAACGGTCAAGCCGTCCGACTCGTCGAAACGATAGCCCCAGGCAAGAGCCGTGGTGCCAAAATCAATAGCCAGGATGGCCTGGTCCTCGCCTTCGCCAACCCAATAGACGATGTCGCCGGCGGCGATGGTCGATTCGGTCTGTGCAGTGGCTGCACCTGCCATAAGGCAGATACCGAAGAAAAATGTAAGTAGTTTTTTTACCATAATTATTAGTGTTTAAAATAGTTAATATGTTGACCCATCTCTTCAATCGGCCAACGGCTTATGGAAAAAAACAAATAACAGGGAAACTCCCAACAGTCACATATTGTCCTCAGCGGACTCTGACCTGCTTTTTCCTCGAAAGCGTAGCCGATACTTACGGTTTGGCAGGTCTTCTGGCTCGTTCTCCGCTGTCTCGGCCTTCCCCTGCGCCTGTTGCGACACAGAGTGACCACGAAACGGACTGCGGATGTGTGTGATGAACTTACAGCAGCGGGACTGCGACGGACTCTCACCGTACTTCCCTTTTGATGCCTAAAGAGCTGTGGATGTGTCGTTTTTACGACTTCTCCCCTCTCCTGTCGGCAACCAAACCGACTGCAAAGATACAACATAATTTCGATTTTCAATTTTCATTTTTCAATTCACCCTTTTTTTCGTATTTTTACATTCTCGTTCTGAGTCAGCGTAAAACAACGTATCATCTTTATAATTAAGCAATTGCCCATCAACATCAAACCTCACATATCATTCATCTTCTTTCTCCTGATGGTGGCCAATTCAGGATTCGCTCAATTCCATCCTTTATATAACACCATCGTCACCGTCTATTCCCCTAACGGCCTATATTACGCAAAATCCACGCCTGCCGCAAACCTCGACATCACCACCCTTGGCCGCACCGACATCTACGACTCCCGCTCCTCTCAACTACTCTACTCCATCCCCCTTTGCCTTACCTCCGGCAAACTTTTTGTCAGCAACGACGGTCAATACGTGCTCCACCTGCTTAACTATGACCCTAGCCCACAGGAGGAACCCTCCCACACGCACTCGGTCACTCTTTATCACGGGGACTCTGTTTTCAAGCAATTAACTCTACGAGAGGTAACCGGGTGCAATAACGACTCATCTACCTGTCTGCTGTTTTACGACATGGAGCGTGACTGGAGACGCCCTCTCTCCCGTCGTGACAGCTTGGTTTCCCGAACGCCCACATTCGCCCTCGGCGACTCCGTTTTCATATTCACGGCGAAGCATAGGCTAGCATGCGTCCACCTTCCGACAGGCAGGATAGAGACAAGGCCGTTCGAGACGCTGACGCTAGAGGAACTGCAGGCTATTCCCGAGCAGCGCCGCATAGAGAGCAAGTTCAACAGCCCAAGGAACTACACCGACGATGAGAGCGAGGTTGAATTTGCTAAGCGGATGGGTATGGTAACTGAGGGCGGCTCTTTCTCTCCAAGATATAAATACTACTATGTAAGGCTTTTGCTGCGTATAGACAGGAGCGGCCATGCGGAGATTGTGAATCTGGAGAACCGCGACAGCCTGCCGGAAGCCAAAATCCGCCAAATCGTCAGCAAGATGGTTTTCGACGTCAAAGACTACCCTGACGAGATAGAGATATGGCACAAGACGTTTTGGGTGTCGATGCGGAAAAGGGACGAAGTGACGGCGAAAAGGGAGGGGAGGATTGTGGAAAGACGAAGGCAAGCGGAATACAAACGTAGGCTTGAGGCCGACACAATCGACGGCATATACATACCCCGCAACCTCCAAGAATGTTTCAACATCCTGGACACCTTGCTCTATACAAAGGACCGTCTGACCATAAGGGCGCAATTCAGCCGGAAGGAGATGTCTAAATTCCATTTCGGCCTGGGGCTGTGGATGCGAAACAACTGGGGCCTATGGGGTGGCTCGAGGCTGAATACTTACATGAAGCAGCGAGGTGTTTACCATCCAGATGATATGTCAGGAACGATTCTGGAGTTTTATTACGACCACCTTCACTCGGTGGACAGCGGATGGCGGAGGTTCGATACGACCCTTGTGCCGCCTCCACCGCCAGACACGGCAACATGTCCCATCCCACGATACAGGGTCACGGACCGAGGGCTTCGGAAAATTCTGAATCGTGGCAAATGGGGCTCAGACACTGACGGAAATAAGGAGAGGACTAGTAGGAAGTGGATGTGGAATCTCTCGTTGACAAATATTCGAGAAATCGATACCAACGCGGAGGAGACGATAAAAGAGGTTTTTGGGGATTCGTTGATACGGGTTGACGGCTCTGAGAAGTTGCTGACATTCGAGCGGCTTACTTGGGCAGAGGACTGGCGTCCGACATACGGCTATGTGCGTTGGCGTGGACGTTATTTCCTGTTGACGGACAAAGAAATCGACAGCCGATATTTCAAGAAGACCAGCAAAACGCATCGTTTCTGGAAACCACGGAAATATGCGAGCGAAAAACACAAAAACTGGACTCTGCGGGTATATCTGGAACATGACAGTCGATGGGTGGATCTCTCAGACCTATAAGCTATAAGCTATAACCTACAACCTACAACCTACAACCAATAAACGGGGACCGAGAAGTGTGACCTGTGACCTAAAACTTTGAGAAATTCCTTCAAAACAACTGTAATATTTTTCCCCTAAAAAAAACAATGAACAACAAAAAAGCCGTGCTTTTGGGAGCACGGCTTTGTTTATGTCATGTTGCTGAATGAAGGATTCAGAGCTTGGGGCCGGCGGCTACGAGTTTCTTTCCTTCGGGGTTGGTGGTGAACTTCTCGAAGTTTTTGATGAAACGGGCAGCGAGGTCGCGTGCCTTCTCGTCCCACACCTTTGCATCGGCATAGGTGTCGCGCGGGTCGAGGATCTTGGGGTCGACGCCGGGGAGTGAGGTGGGCACCTCGAAGTCGAAATAGGGTATCTTCTTGGTTTGGGCCTTAAGTATGGAGCCGTCGAGGATGGCGTCGATGATGCCACGGGTGTCCTTGATGGAGATACGCTTGCCGGTGCCGTTCCAGCCGGTATTGACGAGATAGGCCTTGGCGCCTGATTTCTCCATACGCTTCACGAGCTCTTCGGCATACTTGGTGGGATGCAGCTCGAGGAAAGCCTGACCGAAGCAGGCGCTGAAGGTAGGCGTAGGCTCGGTGATGCCGCGTTCGGTGCCGGCGAGCTTGGCGGTGAAGCCGCTGAGGAAGTAATATTTGCACTGGTCGGGGGTGAGCACCGAGACGGGAGGCAGGACGCCGAAGGCGTCGGCCGAGAGGAAGATGACGTTATCGGCAGCGGGTGCTGTGGAGACGGGACGGACGATCTTCTCGATATGGTCGATGGGATAGGAGACGCGGGTGTTCTCGGTGACGGACTTGTCGTTGAAGTCGATCTTGCCGTTCTCGTCGACGGTGACGTTCTCGA
>JAFZTV010000029.1 GCA_017618625.1 Bacteroidales bacterium
ACACTATCGTTACACATTGCGTTGTGCTTGACGGTGCGATCAATATTCTTTATTGAGAATGCGTTCTTTGTGCAGTTGTCAGTGATGCCGTAGCCGAGAGCGTTGACAGTGGCGAAGTCACTGGAAACTCTGATGCTGTCGCCGACACATTGTTTCGTGTCAGCGATGACGGTGTCGTGAGCCGCTGTCGGAGCCGTGTTGTCCTTGATGAGCTGTACGTGCCATACGTCTTTGGTGTTGTTGCAAGAGTCGGCGATGGTGTATTTGATAATCACGCTATCGTTGCACAAGTCGTTGTGCTTGACGTTGCGGTCAACACTCTTAATAGAGAAATTGTACTTGGTGCAGTTGTCAGTGATGCCGTAGCCGAGAGCGTTGACGGCAGCGAAGTTACCAAGCACCTGTATGCTGTCGTCGATGCATTGTTCTGCGGCGGCATATACGGTGTCTTTTGTGGCAGTAGGCGGCAGGTCGTCCTTAATCAGTTGTACATGCCACACGTCTTTGGTGTTACCACATGAGTCGGCGATGGTGTACTTGATAATCACGCTGTCGTTGCACAAGTCGTTGTGCTTGACGTTGCGCTCAACGTTTTGCAGCGTGAAGTTCACCTTGGTGCAGTTGTCAGTAATGCCGAAGCCGAGGCCATTGACGGTGGCGAAGTCACTGGAAACTCTGATGCTGTCGCCGACACATTGTTTCGTGTCAGCAATGACGGTGTCGTGAGTCGCCGTCGGAGCCATGTTGTCCTGGATCAGCTGTATGTGCCACACATCCTTGGTGTTGTCGCAAGAGTCGGCGATGGTGTATTTGATAATTACGCTATCGTTACAGTCAGCGTTGTGCTTGACGTTGCGGTCAACATTCTTTATAGTGAAGTTGTTTTTTGTGCAGTTGTCGGTAATGCCGAAACCAAGTCCGTTGACAGTGGCGAAGTCGCTCTTCACTTTGATGCTGTCGCCCACACAGTCGCCTTTGGGAGCGATAACGGTGTCATGTGAGGCTGTCGGTGCGATGCTGTCGTGGATTCTTTGGTATAGTGTTACTTCGGTTTCGTTGTTGCAGGCGTCCTTTACGGTGTAGGTTATCACCAGCGTGTCGAGGCAGCTGTTCTCGCCGCGTTTAAACATGCGGGTGGCACTCTTAATGGTCACGTCGCTACAGCCATCGGTAAAGGTGAACCCCTGGCTTTCCAGCGAGTTTACTCCCGAACCTGTGCCTGTCAGCAGTGTCGCAATCTGTACCGTGTCGCCGATGCATGCAACAGCATCTGCCGTGTTTTCAGTAACGCTTGGTGTCGGCGGCTGGTCGTCAATAACCTTAACCTTGGCGGTGTCGGTACCTGTACATCCATTTTTGTCGGTGACAGTCACCTTTATTATATACTCTCCGTTGCAGCCATCGGGTGAGGGCATGTTGGCGGAGATGTTGTCGGTGGTTTGGTTGATGTTGTTGTGGGTTGTGGGGGTTGCGAAGGTTATACCTGTGCCGCCGACCTGCTCCCAAGTGTATGTGTAGGGCGACGTGGTGGCAGTGATGTCAGCCGAGATATTCACCCCTGTGGCACCAGGACACTGATTGGCGATATTGGCTATTTGTGGTTCCACCGTGTCACGCACTGTGATGGTCACAGGTGTTGCGGCACTTGGACAGCCGTTGCCGTCAGTGGCGACGACATTATATACGACCTGATGGGATGCATTGGGTGTTTCAGGAGTTGCGGTTGCGGTGGAAGTCGGGTCGCCGGCAGTAGGTGCGCTGTTGCCGGGAGTGACAGCAGTCCAGGTGTAGGTGTAGTTGGGATCAGGGGATGTGCCAGGCGAACCACCTGTGGCACTTGCCGAAAGGTTGGAGGTTCCGCCAAGACACACATCTGTACCGGTGGCAGTGACAATCATTGTGTCTGGTTCCGAAAGATGTAGTATCTTGGTTGTGTCACAGTTGTCAGGTGTACGGTTATCCCTTACATATAGTTCATAGTCTCCAGAAGTTAGATTGTTCCAGGTATAGGTGGTTCCTGTAATTTCATCCGCAGTATTGCCATCAAGTGTTACGAGATTATATGATCCATTTCCTCCCGATGCAGTAATCGTTATACTACCATCATTTCCTCCATGGCAGGTTGGCGGTACGTACTGAAGATTGCTGATTGTAGGTGGTGGGAATACGGTAATGGATTGGTTTCTTACACCGGAGCAACCGTTTACATCGGAAACACTTACGGAATATACGTAATAACCCGGAGCAGTTGGAGTTATCTGTACGGATGCTTGGTTATGTATGGGTATGGGCATTCCTGCTGCATCTCCACCATAGAAAGTGTACCAAGTTGTATCAGCGTAAGGTGTTGTTCCACCTGTTACGGCTGCCAATGTAAGTGTTACAGGATGTCCAAAACAGGCGTTGGAGCCAGATACAATGACGATTGGCACAGGGTTGACAACGATGTTAGCCTCTGAAGTCGCTTGGCAGCCATTTTGGTCGGTTACGGTGAGTGTATATGTTACGGTGTACCCTGTCAAACTGGCTGAATAAGGCGTTCCGATACCTGCCGCAGCCTCTGTTCCACCTGTAGGCACGTCAATTATTGTGCCACGACTAGCAGACCAAGTGTAAGTGTATCCAGGTGTACCTCCTGTAGCTGTTGTAGCACCGGTATGAAGTGTTACGTTTTCGTCTTCACAGATTGGGTTTTGTGATGGTGTTATAACAATACTTGCGGCCGACAATGCTTCTGCTGGTTCACTTATGACTATGGCAATCGGAGTCGCCGAACATGTCGGGTCTGCTGTGCTGCGCACACTAACGGTGTAGCTTCCGGCATCAAGGCCATTGACGGTGAATGGCAATGAGCCTGCTGTCCAGCTGGTGCCGCCGTCGGTGGAGAACTCAAATCCGTCGCCAGAGGTGTAGTTGGTACTGCCTACGGTAACTTTGTTTATAGTAATAGTGCCATCATCATCGCCTCCTTTACATTTTTTGTCGGTGGATGTGTAGGTGAACGTCGGAGTGGTGCCAACGCTTATTACCACTTGGTCGGTATCCGTGCATCCTTTGCTGTCGGTGACGATTACCTGGTAGGTGGTGTTAGCGGAAGGTGTGGCGGTAACGCTAGCTGTATTTGTGGCATCAAGACCTGATGCTGGTGACCAAGCGTAAGTGTATGCCGGTGCAGGTGAAGTCCCAGGTGTGCCGCCAGATGCCGATGCGGTAAGTGAAACTCCGCTGCTTCCGGAGCAGAATGCCTGGTCGTCGCCAGCAGATACCGTCGGTTTCGGATTGACAGTTACGGTGATAGTCTTGGATACGGAGCAGCCGTCATTCCCAGTTACAACTACGGTATAATCCGTTGTGTTGCCAGGAGTGACGGTTTGAGGCCAGGTTGTGACCGTGGAACCGTTGAGAGTCCAAGAGTAAGGCGTTTCACCGCCAGTCGCAGTTGGGTTCAGGTTGACATTATCGCCAGCACAGATGGTTTGGTCACTGAGTCCGTTGAGCTGAAGTGTTGTCTCGTTCTCGATATCAACGTCTAGGTCGATGTAGCAGTCGCGGGAGTCACGTACACGGACTGTATAGCTCCCGATGGCAAGTCCGGAAAATGTGCCTGTGGTGCGCTCTGGGCCACCATCAATGCTGTAATAGTAAGGTGCAACGCCATCAGTGGGTGTTATCTCAATACGACCGTTGTCGCGACCACACGTAGCATTTGTATGTATCTCCGTAGCATCGATGCTTTGAACGTCGAAGTTGAGAGTTATGTTATCGCTGTTGTTGCAGCCATATTCGTCAATGTAGTTCATTGTACAGGATACGGGGCCCCCTGTGAATCCAATTGGTGGGGTAACAGTGAAGCTATTAAACTTGGCTCCCGTCCAGTTGCATGCAGCCCATGCGGAATCGAGTGCAACAGAATATGTCCAGTTATCTGGCAATAGGTCTTCGCTGAGTGCGAGATTCCAACCATAAAGGTATCCGTTATCCTGTTTGAAACCATCTATAACAATAATTTTCCACTCTCCATTTAGTGGACAGCCAACTAGGTTTGCGAAAGACTCCTCAGGACGATATACTTGACTCATCGCGGCCATATTGGTGGAGTCAACAGTGCTGTGGTTATTATTTATTGCTAGCGTATGGATGTTAGCTTGGTTGTATATGAAACCCTGCTCGCCTCCGGCATAAATATATCCACGGTTATCGTTGCTAGACCATGCATAATTCCACCCTGTTCCTTGAGGGTTATAAGTTGTGTTGCATAGTTGCGAATTTGTTCCATCAGAGGTGTTAGGGTTACCTATGTAACCGCCATGGCTATAGTAATCTACACCAGCGCTATTTCCGGTCCAATTGCGGTGTCCTGCTGGTATATCAGCAGAACAGTCAGCGTTGGCATTTCCTCCAAAGTTTAATATTGTTGCACGTCTCGTTATACCATAGTTATCCTCAGGACATTCTAGCGCGATATATAGGTCTCCAATATATGTGTGCTCCATATTCATATGTAGGTACAGTATGTCGTTATAGTCTCGGACTACTGCACCTGCGGCGAACTGGGTGAAGGTTACGGATGATACATATTCGCAACTATACACTCCGTCGCCATCAGGATCGCACTCTGTTCCATCTGGCAAGAATATTGTATTGGCTTCTCCAAGTGTTGTTTCAATATGAACACCAGGATGAGTTACTTCTACAAATGAGCCACTTCCATCATATCCTATTGATATAGGCTTTGTATTGCCTGGACAAACCGAGATTTCATCTCCGCTGACCCTCAGAGTGTGTATTCTGCCCGACACTCTTACTCGACCCCTAGCTGTAAGGGGACAGCCCGCAGATGCAGACAGATTCAAATTGTAACCATACTCATATTCGAAGGTATGACTGAAACTGCTTGTTGTGGAAGAACCCAAGGGGGTGCCAATGCTGTCTAATTGCCAGTTGTAATCACCAAAGGTGCAATTATCGTGATTCAGCAACGTAGCATTGAGTGTTTCTCCTTTACAGATATCATAATAGAAATATCCATCTTCACCCATTTGTGCCGTGTCGGTCTGACCTCCATGACTGTATTCTATTACAGCGTTGCCTGGCACACAGCATTCGTCAAGGAAAATGGCATAAAGTGTGGCATCATGTGTGAGATAGTATGTCCCGCTTGGTTGGTAATATTCACCAGAGCCGTTTTCCATAGTATTCCATCCAGCAAAAGTACGTCCAGAACTGCATGTGGGGACTTGTGAAGAGAGTGTGATATATCCGTAACCTGTTTGAGATGCGGGATTATTGTCGTATGTGCCAACACAGTTGCCATTGGAATATTCAAGGGTTGGTGCCGTAACTACTATCTTATAGTCTTCGTACTCTCCATGTGCGGACTCTCCTCCACATGGAAGGTTTAGACCTGCATCATTATTTTCCCTTGTGCCAAAAATTCGCATACGGTAATTACCGGGCTGAACCCAACTGGGTATTGTAAAGGAGGCGTGAAAGACTCTTCGTGCAATGTTTCCAGATACAAAAACACGCTCGGTTGCGTTGTCGAATGTGCCATCCTGATTCCAGTCCACCCAAATAGCAGCATGACCGGACTGAGGATCTACCGAGAATCCTAAAGTGACGGCAACAGTTATGAGGCTACCAATGTTGGCCGTTACAAAGTGGCTGTTGTAGTAGTTAGCGTAAGGTCTATCGGGAGATGAAGAGGGTTGTTGATTATCAATATTGGGTGTTCCGCCCGTTGTTTGCACTGTATCAATATGGTTAGATGCATAACTTATACCTGAGCTTGTTGGATTATTGCAGTCGGTGCTTAGTGGCGTGACAATCATATAGTCTTCCACCTCGCCCTGTATAACGTGACAGGGGTCGGACGGACTTGCGGTCTGCCCGTCAAGGAGGACTCGCATGTGGTATTCATTGCGGGTGGCTGACGCTGGCACATTAAAACTTCCAGTAATGGGGGATGACTGAGCCGTTGTGGTTCGCCATACTCGTTCGCCATCGCTGAAGGAACCGTCGTTGTTCCAATCTACCCAGATGGCTGCACCGTAGGACGAACCGCCGGATGCTGTTATACTAAAGTTGAGTGTGGTGGCCGTGTTCTCATCGGTTGTAAAAGTGTGTATGGAGCTGTAATCGGTGTATGTGTTGGCTGTGCCGCGTGTCGTGTTGTTGATGCCTGAGGTTCCTCCTGTGGCTGTAAAGTTTTGGATATAGTAATTCTCTCTTACATCTTCGAACGATGGTGTACAGAATGGGTTTACATGTAAAGTATATGATGCGTTGGCTGCACACGTGTCTGTGGAACGAGCCACGCTTGCGCTAATAGTAGTTGTACCTGCGGTGTGTATTGTTATAGCCCCTGTTGCGGGATCTATTGATGCCACAGAGGGGTCGGAGGAGGTATAGCTGGGGTCGTTGGGATGGTTGGATATTAGGTCGGGGAACGAAGTAGAACCTTGGTCGGCCGTATATTCGTCAACAGTGAATTGAAATGTCGGTTGTGTGCAATCCAGACATCTCACGCAGAATGCTGTGTTGGGACGATGTTTTGTATTGACAACAGTTGTGGCAGTTCCATTCATCGTATAATCTGGGTTTTCTGGATTCACATCATACGTAGAAGCAAACCCTCCCACCCAATAACTACTTTTTACTAAGTTGCTGGCTTGCGTAGTATAATAGAATTGATAGTATGTATCCTTTGCTAGATTGTATGCACCACTAGAATTACTTATCCAGTAGTTGTCAACAGCTACGACAAGATTCTTTGTGCCATCATAATAAAACTCGTTGTTTAATGTTATTCTTTTCCAACCCCCAGCACCGTTGAATGTGACTGAACCGTCATATACTACTGTCAGTTCTGAATAGGGAATCCAATCACCAAAAGATGTCTGATCGGTGGTGGCCATGTATATTTTTATGGGGGTTGTGATTGTTCCGTTACTATTGGGGTTCACGTACTTGAATGATATATGTGTAATATAACCAGCCCTGCCGTCGCAATATGAGGAAAGTTCGCTTTTCAAATACAGCATCTGGCAATAACTATAACAGTATTTGTTGTTTGCTGTTTGGTGGACGTTGTACAATGGTGCATACTGATTTGCATCAGTAGAACTACTTCCTGAGCCTAATTCATAACGTGTCCTGCCAGTAGGACAGATGGATGTTGGAGTCTGTCCTACTGCGAGGTTGGGCAGTATAAACCCTAACAGCAACAATGCTAATATGCCTATCCAGTGGGCGTGGAGGCCGTTGGAGGCGTGGCGTTTTATCGGCCTCTCTGTTTTTTCGAATTTATGATTTACGGTTTTTGTGCCGCAGATGTTACCGCAGCACTTCTGGCTGAGACGGTAATTTTCAATCATATCTTTTAATTTTTGTTGTTTACGACTAATACTTTTTTTCTCGTCCCTATTGTTCTCTCTCGGTTGCGTGTGTTGTGCTTACTTTCGGCTGCGGGTCGCTTTCTGCAAACCTCACAGCCGTTATTTGTCCGCGTCGGGCAACTCCCTGTGTGGTTTGGGCACACTGGCGAATCTTCGCCTCGTGCGACGCAGCTTTCCTAATCGCATGGCCGGTATTCCGCTTATGTACCCTGTGTTAGTCATTTATATGATTGTTTGGTTGGCTTCGTGGTGAATTGAAAAATTTAAGTTTCCTATAGTGGGAGTTAGTAGGGCGTTGGTAGGGCGTTGGTAGGTAGGGCTCTTTTCTCTTGTGGTTAGTTTTTGGTTGTGTTGTCTGTGTTTTAAGATGTTGCTTTCGTTAACTAACGGCTGGTTGCTGATTACTGACTACAGTTACGGTGCCCTCTCACCTATTTAGTGCGTTTTATTTCGATTTTATTACATTTTTTGTTCAAATATATATAGTGCAACGACAACTGTTTCCGATGGTTGTCATTTTATGCACAGTGGATGTTCATTATGCAAATATAGCAAACGTTTTCAACATGGAGCTGTTGAAAACGTTAAAAAATCCGAAATAATTTGTCAGTGTCTGGTTGTCAGCGGTCAGCGTGCTACTTGGCTTGCCTAAGCATTATCAGTCGGTCGTAGATGTCGTTTGGGCCTCGGTAGTATATGTAGGCAGTATAGAGGTTGGGTGCGGCGTAGTGGTCGCCTTCGATGGTGGAAGTCAAGCCTTCGCGGTCGCCGAAAGGCCTGTATATTAGTTGATAGGCATAGTAGCCTTGCTTGAGTTCCAGGCGTTTGGTGTAGGCCTTGTATTCGGGGTTCCACTCCATCTGGCTCTCTTCGTCGAGGCGCCAGTCAGTGAGTGCTCCTACGATATACACTCCGCCGCCGAGATAGGGCCTTTCCAGCGGCAGCGAGAAGTTCACCCATACATATTCGCTTTCGAGTGTGGGGTCGTTGCGGTCTCGGGCGTTGATTTTATAGCCGCCGTTCAACGACTCGGTGGTGCTGTAGTTTTTTCGTGAGCGGTCTTCGTCGGGACGCAGTATCGCGAATATCTCGCCGCCGTATGTCTCCACTCGCTGTATGTTGTACATCGTGGCGCGCAGGTTGCTCATATCGAAATAGCGGAAACAGTTGCCGCCCGGGAATATGTTTTCTGGCTTCCATTGGTAGCAGAGCGTGCTGCCGGAGTAGTTGGAGAAGGGCAGAAGCCTTATGTTGTCGATACGTCCGTTTTGCTGGATTAAAACCTTGATGTATTGCGGCTGGAAGATGATTCCGCTGCGAGGGCTTCGCTGCTTGTTCCAGTCGAGCATCACGCTCACTTCCTGGTTCTGATGGATGCCTTCGCTGGCTCGTGCCACATTGACGGTCGCGTCGATGGCTTGCTCCGTCACCCAGAAGCGACGGGTGAAAAGCACGCTGTCTGGGCGGTCGTCGGGTGTTACGGTGAGCAGATAGTTGCCCGATATGAGGAAGCGTGTGTATTCGGCTGGGAAGCGGCAGGTGTAGTGCATGTAGGGCATCAAGGTGGTGAACGAGGGTTCGAAGTCGTTGATATATCCCTCCTCGAAGCCGTCGAGGTATTGGAACGGTTCCAAGCCGTCAGGCCTCCAGTTGGCGTCGCAATGTGAAATGCGGTAGCGGAACGAATGGCTTTGGTCGGAGAGTTCGTCGAAAGCGAGCTGCAGACGATGAGGGCCATCTAGTGTTAGCACGGGTGGTTGCGTCTCCGAACCTGCGATGGTGAGTTGCACGGTGCGTATGAATTCGGTGCCGATGGAGTCATGCTGCACTTGCGCAAAAAGAGGTAGTGCGGAAAAAAGAATCAGCGTTGAAAAGAATGTTGAAAATATGTTGAAAACTTTCACAGAAATAATTGTTATTTAAGGTTTTGGTGTTGGATGTTTCACGTGAAACACAGTTGTTGATAAGTTGGTTTGTGGTGGTGTGAAGGTGTCAAATTGTGAAATAGTGAACATGTATGCTGTATAAAAAGTTTCCGATAGTGCTACTGAGTATGTACCTGGTAGGTACTTGGTAGGGAGTTACTCGGGTGGCGGCGTTTGTGAATTTCCGCTTACAGCTTTAATCTCTATTATTTCCATCGTATTCCCCGTTACTGCAAATCGTCCGTCTGCTCTATGGCCAATCACCCATACTATCTTATCGTCTGCATCGCAGAGCAGCCATGCTTGCTGCTTTTCGGGAAGCGAAAACTTGTGGTCGGAGAAATAGTCGCTTACAAGCTGGCTTCCCTTCATGCCGAAAGGATAAAAACGGTCGCCATCGTGCCAATGACGCAGCGTTAGCGGCTGTTTCAGCAGCTTGGCATCGCACAGTATGGTGTCTTTGGGTGTCTTGAGGGTGGCTATGCTTTCGCGCGGCATGGGGTCGCTTATCGTCAGTACAGGTTTTACATCGCAGTTGTCTAACGGGGTGAGCTGCAATGTTTCGCGATCTTTGACGAGTTTGTGGGTTGACGACAGGTACTGTCTGCCGCTCTCTCCGTGAAGACCGCATAGGATTTCGCTCACGGTGTCGGCGTTGAAGCCGTAGGGTCGCAGGAGCTCGAAGAGTAGGGTGTCCTGTGGTTTAAGGGTTTCTATTGATGCAACGGGTATTTCGTCGATGCCGTCGGAGCGATGTGTTACGATGTCTTTGAGTATTGCAGCGATGGCGCTTTGGTAAATCTCGTTGGCATCGGAAAGGTTGTGAAGGTTCTGAGCCATCACGCTGTCGAACGACGGATTGAGTTCCCGCAGCAGAGGTATCAGCTGGTGGCGTATGCGGTTGCGCAGGTAGAGGTCGGTTGCATTGGTGTGGTCATCGACATACTCCAGGTGCTCGTCGGCAACGAAACGGTCAATCTCATCTCGGCTCACGCCAAGCAATGGGCGCACCACATGGCCGTTTTCGGCTTTCATGCCACATAAGCCTGAGAGCCCTGCACCTCGCAGCAGGTTGATGAAGAAAGTCTCTATTGCGTCGTCGCGGTGGTGTGCGACGGCTATCAGGTCGAGTCCTCGCTCTTGCCTCACTTTCTCGAACCACTCGTACCGCAGTTCCCGTGCGGCCATCTCGGTGGATATCTTCTTTTCGGATGCGTAGGCGTCGGTGTCGAATTGCGCCACATGGCAGGGCACCTCGTATCGTTTTGCGAGGTCGCGCACAAACTGTTCGTCGCGGTTGCTCTCATCGCCCCGAAGGTGGAAGTTGCAGTGGGCAATCTCAAAGCGGTAGCCGCCTCGGTGAAGCAACTCGGCCAACACAATAGAATCACGCCCGCCGCTGACGGCGGCGAGAAAGGATTGTTTTATGTTAAGAGCATCAAGTTTCAAATTCGACTCGCTTCCTTTATTTTATTCAGAGTTTCTCGCTGTCTTCCGCGCAGGTTTTCGGAGAACCGACTTGGGTCAATGCGTTTTCGCTGTTCACATGTTTTGCCGCAGGGCTTCGTAGAAGAAGAGGGCGGCGGCCACGGAGACGTTGAGCGACTGGACTTCGCCTTTCATGGGCAATTTTGCCCGTACGGTGCAGAGCTTCAACAGCTCGGGGCTTATGCCTGTCTCTTCGGCACCCATGACAAGTATTGTTGGGCGACGGAAATCCACCGAGGTGTAAAGCTGTTCGGCTTTCTCTGTGGCGGCACACACCTGCCATCCGCTTTGGCGGGCAAGGTGTATGACGGTTTTGAGGTTCTCCTCGCGGCAAACGGGCAGGCGCAGCAGCGCACCCGACGAGCTCTTCACCGCGTCGTCGCCTATCTGGGCGCTTCCGTGCTGCGGTACGATGATGCCTTCCACCCCGGCGCACTCCGCGCTGCGTGCTATGGCTCCGAGGTTGCGCACGTCGGTAACATGGTCGAGCAGCACAAGCATCGGCGCTTCGCTGTGCCATTGGCCTTCTTCGAGCATATCGGCGAAGGTGCGATAGGCTATGGGCGAAATCAGCGCCACCACACCTTGGTGGTTGGCTTTCGTCAGGCGGTTGAGTTTCTCCACAGGCACATACTGCATAGGAATTCCCGCGTTATGCAGTTGCCCTTTCAGCTCGCTGAGAAGCTGCCCTGAGAGGCCGTTCTGTATCATCACTTTGTCGATGTTGCGTTCGGCGGCAAGGGCTTCCATGACGGGGCGTATGCCACAGATGACAAAGCTCTCTTTTTGGGGCTTAGGGGTGTTATGGTTGTTTAGAATCATCGTTTCTCTCGTTATAGCGTTATGGCGTCAAAGTTGTTTTCAGGCCTCAATTTGCCCGTCCTTCACCACGATACGGCGGTCGGCGGTGGCGGCGAGTTCTTCGTTGTGGGTTACTATCATGAAGGTCTGGTTGTATTGTTTCCGCAGGTCGAAGAAGAGCTGGTGCAGCTCTTGTGCGTGAATCGAGTCGAGGTTGCCGCTTGGCTCGTCGGCAAGTACTACCGACGGCTTGTTTATCAGAGCTCTCGCTACTGCCACGCGCTGTTGCTCGCCTCCCGAGAGCTCCGACGGTTTGTGGTCGGCACGCCCGCGTATGTTCAAAAAGTCCATCAGCTCTTCGGCTTTCAGTTTCGCTTCTTTCAGGTTCTCGCCTTTGATAAGGGCGGGCATGCAGATGTTCTCCAAGGCGGTGAACTCTGGCAGCAGGTTGTGGAACTGGAACACGAACCCGATATGCTCGTTGCGGAAACGTGAGAGCTTGGTTTCGGAGAGTTTCGTTACATCCTGTCCGTCGTAGAGGATGCTGCCGCTGTCGGGACGGTCGAGGGTGCCGATAATCTGCAACAACGTTGTCTTGCCGGCTCCCGAGGCTCCAACTACCGACACCACCTCGCCTTGATTGATGGTGAGGTTGATGTCACGCAGCACATGCAGCGATCCGTATGACTTGTTTATGTTCTTGACTTCAAGCATGAATTAGGTGGAATGTTGATATGTTGATAGGTTTATTGTTGATAGGTTTATTGTTGATAGGTTTGGTGTTGATAGGTTGATATGTTTTGTGTTAGAAGGGTGACTGTTAAATTTTTTTGCCGCTCAGGAACGTCATCTCCACCTTGTTTTCGCCGAAGCTGTAGGGCATGTATTCGTAGGAGGGGATGGCTTTGGTGAGGTAGAAGTTGGCCTTTTTGCCTACTGTTATCGAGCCGAGCGTGTCGCTCACCCCCATGGCGTATGCTGTGTTGAAGGTTGTGGCGTTGAAGGCCTCCTCGGGTGTGAGGCGGTAACGGATGCAGGCCATCGAGAGGACCAGCTGCATGTTGAAAGAGGGCGCTGTGCCTGGGTTGTAGTCAGAGGCCATGGCTACGGGCAAGCCTGCATCGACCATCTTGCGCGCTGGCGAGAGCGGCAGGTTGAGGAAGAAGGCGCAACCGGGAAGGATGGTGGGCATCGTCTCTGACCCTTTCAGGCACTCGATTTCGGCGTCGCCCATCTGCTCAAGGTGGTCAACAGAGATGGCTCCGTATTTCACTCCCACCTGAACGCCTCCGGATACGGCCATCTCGTTGGCATGGATTTTCGGTCTCATGCCATATTTGATGCCAGCCTCCAGTATGCGCTCGGTATCTTCGACGGTGAAGAAACCCTGGTCGCAGAACACGTCGATATAGTCGGCAAGACCTTCGGCCGCCACTTTCGGTATCATCTCGTTGATAACCAGGTCAACATAATCTTCCTGATGTCCGCGATACTCCATAGGAATGCCGTGGGCTCCGAGGAAGTTCGACTTGATGGTCAGAGGCGAGTTCTCTCTGAGACGGCGGATTACGCGCAGCAGCTTCAGCTCGCTATCGGTGGTTAGGCCGTAGCCGCTCTTGATTTCGATGGCACCTGTACCTAAACTTTTCACCGTCTCGAGGCGCTGAATTGCCATATCGTAAAGCTCGTCTTCCGAGGCTGCCGCCGTCGCCTTCGCTGAGTTGAGAATGCCTCCGCCACGTTTGGCTATTTCCTCATAGCTGAGGCCGCGAATCTTGTCAACAAACTCGTGCTCGCGTGAATTGGCATACACCAGATGTGTGTGCGAGTCGCAGAACGAAGGGAAAAGCATACGTCCCGTGGCGTCGTATTCGTGGTCGAACGTCTGCTCCTTGAGTTCGCTCATAGGTCCAAAGGCTTTTATCTTATCGTCCTCAATGATGAGGTAGGCGTTGCTAAGTGTTTCAAGTTGAGACATCTCCTTGCCTTGAAGACGCAGGCGGTTTGTGCGGTCGATGCCGACAATCTGTTTGATGTTCTTGATGAGTGTTAGCATGATGTATTGTTGATATGTTTTATGTTGATATGTTGATAGGTTTTATGTTGATAGGGGTAAGGGTGGCTGACTGCTAATCGTCCTGTGCGGGAACGCACTTAGAACAGCGCTTGCTGATCTCCCATAGTCTTTATCTTCCCCAGATGCTGGTAGGCTAGGGGAGTGGCTTCGCGGCCTCGCGGGGTGCGCATCAGGTAGCCTTCCTGG
The DNA here is from genome assembly GCA_017618625.1 of Bacteroidales bacterium. The sequence continues at coordinate 13,875 of JAFZTV010000029.1, forward strand.
ATGAGGAAGGGTTCGTAGACCTCTTCGATGGTGCCGGCTTCCTCGCCTACGGCGGTGGCTATCGTGTTCAAGCCGACGGGGCCGCCTTTGAACTTCTCGATGATGGTCGAAAGTATGCGGATGTCCATCTCGTCAAGTCCGTGACTGTCAACGTTCAGGGCGTTAAGGCCGTAGCGGGCGATGTCGAGTGTGATGGTGCCGTCACCTTTCACCTGGGCGAAGTCACGCACTCGACGCAGCAGCAGGTTGGCGATACGCGGGGTGCCGCGACTGCGACGGGCTATCTCCAGGGCCGACTCGCTGGTTATCTTGACGTCGAGCAGGTTGGCCGAGCGGTTGACGATATGTGCGAGGGTGTCGGCGTCGTAGTAGTTGAGGCGGCAGTTGATGCCGAACCTTGCGCGTAGCGGAGCTGTGAGCATGCCGCTACGGGTGGTGGCACCGATGAGGGTGAAGGGCTTGAGTGTCAGTTGCACACTGCGTGCGGCCGGACCTGATTCGACCATGATGTCTATCTTATAGTCCTCCATGGCGGAGTAGAGATACTCCTCCACGATGGGCGAGAGGCGATGGATTTCGTCGATGAAGAGTACGTCGTGCGCCTCAAGGCTGGTGAGCAGGCCGGCCAGGTCGCCGGGTTTGTCGAGGACGGGGCCGGAGGTCATTCGGAGGTTCACTTCCAGCTCGTTGGCTATGATATGTGCCAAGGTGGTCTTTCCGAGGCCTGGAGGTCCGTAGAGCAGCACGTGGTCGAGAGGCTCTTGTCGGCTTTTGGCGGCGTGGACGAACACCTTCAGGTTGTCTAGTATCTGCGGCTGTCCGGCAAAGGAACGGAACGCCGTGGGTCGCAAGGCGCGTTCGACCTCGCGTTCCTGTGCGCTCTGGCTATGTCCAGTGGGGTCTAAGTTGTCGTTCATCTGTTAATTGGCTCGTTCTGGCTCTTATTATGACTTATCATTAAAAAACGGAAAAAACATCCCTTTATTGTATCTCGTCAAGACACAAAACTGTCATCGGCTTACAATATTGGCAAATTTACAATGAATGTTTCTGCGGGGTTTTGTAATGTTTTGATAGTCAATGGTATGTGTGTTGCTTTTTCGATAGTTGTGATTTTTTTAGTGTATCCTTGAAAACCATTGGATAGCGAGTTGATGTAACAAGCACATTTCCAGCATACATCTCTATATCAACTCTATGATAAGCCTATATCAAAGCTATGGCAAAGACGAGGGCGAGTTTGTGTTTGGTTCATTGTGGCTTTGGTCGTCTTTCATCGGGAGTCGGCATGGGGG
>JAFZTV010000030.1 GCA_017618625.1 Bacteroidales bacterium
CAATCACATCGGTACAGGCCGTTTATGTTCCGGCCGATGACCTTACCGACCCGGCACCTGCCACCACGGTCTCACACCTGGATGCAACCACCGTGCTGAGCCGTAAGATTGCCGAGCTGGGTATCTACCCCGCTGTGGACCCGCTGGATTCGACATCGCGTATCCTTTCGCCGCAGGTTGTGGGCGACCTCCACTACAACACCGCTCAGCGTGTGAAACAGATTCTGCAACGCTACAACGAGCTGCAGGACATCATCGCCATCCTCGGTATGGAGGAACTAGGCGAGCAGGACAAGCTGGTCGTGTCGCGTGCACGCCGCATACAGCGTTTCCTGTCGCAGCCGTTCTTCGTGGCAGAGGCTTTCACCGGCTTGCAGGGTAAGTTTGTCAACATCGAAGACACTATCAAGGGCTTCGGTATGATTCTCGACGGAGAGGTCGATTACCTGCCCGAACAGGCCTTCTTGCTCGTGGGTACCATCGAAGAGGCTATCGAGAAGGGTGAGAAGATTCTGGCTGAAACGAAGGAATAAGAGCTTGCCCGCACAGGGCGAGACGACAATTTTGAAAGTTGAAATTAGAATTTGAAATTCAGCGGTCATGAACGTAAGAATCATAAAACCCGACAGCACCCTGTATGAGGGACCAGCTAAACTAGCCCAGTTGCCAGGTACGAACGGATTATTTGAAATCATGGAGAACCACGCACCCATCATCTCGGCTCTGAAGAAAGGCGTAGTGCGCCTTGTGCTGAAAGAGGGCGAGGAGCAGAAGTTCGACATCCGCGGCGGTGTAATCAAAGGCCAGCAGAACGACATATTAATAATGGTACAGTAGTGGTTGGTATCCAGCAAATACATTTGTCAAATCACTAATTCCATAAACAATTAACTAAAAAAGATGTCTCTTTTCATAAAGGATGTCCTACTCAACGGCAAGACGACATCCATATTTATTGAAAATGACACGATAGTCGGCATTGGCAATGATTTGTCAATGCCGATTGACGTTAATGTCATTGACGGCTCACGCCGCGCTGTATTCCCCACTTTCGCAAATATGCACACCCACGCTGCCATGACGCTTTTTCGCGGATATGGCGACGACCACCCGCTGCAGGAATGGCTCAACGAGTGGATATGGCCAGCAGAACGCAACCTGGACGACGAAATCATATATTGGGGGACTCGGCTTGCCTGCCTTGAAATGATAAAGAGCGGCACCACGCTGTTCAACGACATGTACTTCTACCCTGCCGCCGCCATGCGTGCCGTGAAGGATTCGGGTATACGTGCTATGATAGGTTTCACGGGGTTCGACTTCTTCAATAAAGAGACGGCAGAAAAGATGAAGAAGGATATCGCGGAATGGTGGTCGGCGATCAGCAAGCAATGTTCGGCAGACAACTGTCAAATCATTCTAGTGGTGGCACCGCATGCGCCATACACCGTGTCGGGCGAGACGCTGGTGTGGCTGGCAGACTTTGCCGCAGAACGCGGGCTACACTACCACATACACATGTCGGAAACGGAGAGCGAAGTGGCCGAGTCGCTGAAACAGTATGGACAGCGGCCTTACACAAGGCTTGAAAAGCTCGGTGTGCTTGAACGCTGCGGAAAGCGATTCATCGGAGCGCACTCGCTGCATCTCGACGACGAAGAGATACGCCTTATAGGGCAACATCACGCCTCAGTGGTGCACAATCCCAACTCGAACCTGAAACTAGGGTCGGGCTACCGATTCATGTACAACGAGTTGCGCGATGCTGGAGCCAACGTCACGTTGGGCACAGACGGATGCTCGTCGAGCAACAACTTGGATATGCTGGAAGCCACCAAGACGATGGCGCTGCTACAAAAAGGCTGGAGAGGCGACCCCACAGCCATGCCGGCCGGAGAGGCACTGAAGGTGGCTTCGAGTAACGGTTTCGGAGCAGCGGGCGTGAACGCAGGAAAGATTGAAGTCGGAGCAAAAGCAGACCTGCTGCTGGTGGATATCGACAACATAGGATTCATCCCTGACAACGACACGCTGTCGAACTATATCTATGCCGCCCACAGCGAGGCGATAGACACAGTTTTGTGCGCAGGCAACATCGTGATGCAGAAACGCGAGGTCAAAGACGAGAAGCTGATAAAAGACGAGGCGAGAAGAGTGGTAAAGAACCTGATAAAGAAATGAACAACAGACGCATAGCCATTTCCGTAGGCTGTCTCTTTGTGATACTCGCGATGGCAGGATGCCGAGTGCCCGACAATTCGGACAAGATGATTTTCCGATACAACGAGTCGGCAGGCATTGCAACACTCGACCCCGCATACTCAAAAGACCAGGCCCTGAACTGGGGCTGCTCGCAGATATACAACGGGTTAGTGCAGCTGGATACGGCATTGGAACCACAGCCCTGCATTGCAAAAAGGTGGAGCATATCGGACGACGGAAAGAACTATACCTTTATATTAAGGGACGACGTCTATTTCCACAAATCGGAATGGTTCGGCACAAAAGATTCAACACGCCGAGTGGTGGCTGCGGATTTTGTATATAGCCTTTCGAGAATACTCGACCCGAAGGTGGCATCGCCAGGACTGTGGATTTTCAGCGAAGTGGACACTACTTGCGGCAATGGGTTCGAGGCGGTGAACGACACCACGTTTACAATACGGCTCAAACAACCTTTCTCGCCATTTATCGGACTGCTTTCGATGCCGTACTGCTCGGTGGTGCCGAAAGAGGTGGTGGAACACTACGGGGTCGATTTCCGCAAACACCCATGCGGCACAGGTCCGTTCAAGATGCAGATGTGGAAAGAGGGCGTGAAACTGGTGCTGCGACGCAACGAACAATATTTCGAGAAAGACGAGAATGGCACTCCCCTGCCCTATCTCGACGCTGTGGCGGTGACGTTCATTGTTGACAAGCAGACGGCGTTTCTGGAGTTTGTGAAAGGCAACCTGGACTTCATGAACTCTATAGCGCCGAGCTATAAAGACGAATTGCTGACATCGACGGGGCAGCTGCGACAGAAATATGCCGACCGCATAGATATGGTGAGTACGCCGTTTCTGAACACCGAGTATCTGGGATTCCTGATGGACGGAGACGACAGTCCGTTGAAAGACAAACGCATACGGCAGGCGATATGCTATGGTTTCGACCGTCGCAAGATGATGAAATACATGCGCAACAACATCGGACGACCTGGCTGCAACGGATTCATACCGTACGGGTTGCCCGGATTCGACACGGCGGCGAACCGATATGAGTACAATCCCGAACGCTCGAGGCAACTGCTGGCAGAGGCCGGCTACCCGGGCGGGAAAGGGCTGGCGGAACTGAAACTGGCGACCACGGCGACATACGCCGACCTGTGCAAGTATATACAGCAGCAGCTGGGCATGGTGGGCATAAACGTAAGCATCGACGTGAACCCACCGGCTGCATTAAGAGAGCATATAGCTCAGAGCAAGTCGGCTTGGTTCAGAGGCAGCTGGATTGCCGACTATCCTGATGCCGAGAACTACCTGTCGCTGTTTTACACGCCGAACTTCTGCCCTGCAGGACCGAACTACACCCACTTCTCGAACAAGAAGTTCGACCGCCTGTATGAGCAAGCCAAACGCGAGACTGACCCCGACAGACGCACAGAGATATACAAGGAGATGGACGCGCTGGTGATGGAGGAAGCACCGGTGGTGGTTTTGTACTACGACCAAATACTGCATTTCACGCACAAGAACGTCACGGGATTGCGCAGCAACGCCATGAACGCGTTGGATTTGAGGAGAGTGAGAATCGACTGATGCAAACACACGTCAGTGAGATAAAGGCCTCGGCTCTGAGAGCCCAAAAGGATGCAAAGTGGCGACAACAGCTGTTTTGCACAATGGCCGAAGGAGCCACAAGGGAGGCGGCAACGGCGGCGTGGACACTAACCCACTTGCCAAAAGATTGCAACAAACACCTTGAAAACAACAAGGCCATGATTGTGAACGTGGCCACACATACCGACAGCACGACCATACGGCGGTTGGCATTGACATTGCTGGAACGGTTGGAATGGGCAGAGGGCGATATATGCATACTGGATTGGTGCCTGGAACACATGATGCTTGGCGACGAGCCATACGGAGTACGCTCACTCTGCATAAAACTGGCGCACAAGCAGTGCCGACACTACCCGGAGCTGTGCGAAGAACTGAAGCAGACGCTGATGCTGATGGACCCAGCCGAAATGGGGCCAGGATTGAAACATACATGGAAAAAGACGCTCGCCGAAGTTGGCGAGCGTCAAGGATTCTAACCGTAGAAATGAATTCCTAGGCCTCGGTGTCGAGAACTTCGTAAACAGAGTTATTGCTCTTGTATTCAGGCACGATGGCTTTCATCTTGCGAACGGTAGCCATATTGTCGAACTGCTTGGAGATGTCAACGAGTTCCTCTATCTCGCGGTTGACCTCGTCGTAGTTGTATTCGCGCACCTGCGCGATACGAATCTTCTCGTGGAAAGTGGGCTTCGTGCCCTCCAAGTCGTTGAGCACCTCTTCGTAGAGCTTCTCCCCTTCGCGGAGACCCGTGATTTTGATTTCTACGTCTTTTGCGTTGGAGAGAGCAATCATGCGCTTTGCAAGGTCGATGATTTTGACAGGGTTGCCCATGTCGAAGACGAAGATTTCGCCACCGTTGCCTTTGGTACCCGCCTCGAGCACAAGTTTGCAAGCCTCGGGGATGAGCATGAAGAAACGTACGATGCGCTCGTCGGTGACCGTGACCGGACCACCCTTGCGAATCTGCTCTCTGAAAAGAGGTATGACAGAACCGTTGCTACCCAGAACGTTACCAAAACGCGTGGTGACAAACTGGGTGTATTCTTTACGTGGCGAAGCTTCGGAAGTGCCGCTGGAACGCATGGCCTCCATTGCGTCGAGCTTGAGCTTGCGGTCGAGGCTCTGGACGTAAATCTCACAGATGCGCTTGGAGCATCCCATGACGTTGGTCGGGTTGACAGCCTTGTCGGTGGATATCATGACAAACTTGCGGGCGCCATATTTGACGCTCATGTCGGCTATGACCTTGGTGCCGTAGATGTTGTTCATGACGGCCTCGCTGGGGTTGTCCTCCATCATCGGGACATGCTTGTAGGCGGCGGCGTGGAAGACATAGTCGGGACAGAAGGCCGAGAAGACCTCTTCCATGCGGGTGCGGCGGCTGATGCTGGTGACAACCACATCGGCTTCGACATCGGGAAACTCGTTGGCCATCATGAGACGGATGTCGTGCTGCGGCGTTTCGGCCTGGTCGATGAGCATCATCTTCGATGGCTTGAACACGGCCACCTGACGTACTATTTCAGAGCCTATGGAACCGGCGGAACCTGTGATGAGCACACGTTTGCCAGTCAGCTGCTCGCCGACGGATTTCATGTCAACACGTATCTCGGAACGAGGAAGAAGATCCTCGACGCTGACCTCGTGAAGACGGTAGCTGGCATCGTCGTCGAATGTTAACTCTCCGTTTTTGACGCTGGCCTCCTTGGCCTCTGGGGTCATGAATATCTTACAGCCGGCATTGATGAGGAGGTCCTGGATTTCCTGATTCCTACGGAAGTCGTTGACCCTCAAGGGGCTTACCAGCACGGCCTGAACTCGAAGTTTGCGCACGACGGAGGCGATGTCCTCGTCGAAGGTGAAAACAGGAACTCCGAGGAGTTTCTTGTCCTTGATTCGTTTTTCGTGGGAGATGAAGCCAACAAGCTCAAAGCGTTTCGGGGATTCGGCACGGATGCTTTTGGCCAAACCTATGCCACCTGTAAGAGCACCGTAGATAAGGACGCGAGTGCCCTTGGTGGTTGTGTTGACAGCGTCGAAAAGCAGTTTCACTATAATTCGCACGCCCCACATCAGCATCGTGGCCATAAAGAAGGTCAACATGGTGTTGACAACCGTGAGCATGCAGAAATAATCGAAATGGAAATAGCTGGATATTTTGCTGACGACGATGGCGAGGAACAGGGAAAACAAGTTGGCATAAATCAACTTGAGGAGGTCGACAAAGCTGCTGTAGCGCAGTACTCCCGAATAGGTGCGGAAAATCTTGGCACCGACCCAGCTGAGGATTGCATACAACAAGGCGGTGCAAACGAGCGGCCCACGATGCTCGTAGGTCATGATGGTGCGGTGGGTGACCCAATAGACGAAAACCGCCGAGACGAAAACAATGGCGGCATCGACGAGCAAAATGACCCAATAGGGCAGCATCCGCTTGCTAAAATACCATGTCGAGACCTTTTTGACAGGGTTTAGGTTGGTTATGTCTTCTTTGGTCATTATATTATATCAAACAAATTGTCAATCGTTATAATACTGTGTACAAGACATGTATGGCATGAGAACACCATACAAATTGGAAATGCAAATATTGCAAAAATAATTGAGCTGTGCAAGAAAAATTAGAAATATTATAAAAAGGACATCTTTGGGGGTAACAAACATGGTTTTCACCCAAAAAAACAAGAATTTTACATATACTTGAAAACCAGTACTGTATATTTATTCTAGTATGGTTGTCCGCAAGGGGCATCTACGCTGAAAGCAGCCGTATTTTTCAGAAGACAGCTTATTGACAATGTGCAAATTAACCGTTTTCAGCTTAACAAAAAACACCCAAAATAGGGCTTGTAACATTCTGTAGAACAATAAAATAAAGTTACAGGTTTTGCTCACCTTTTGCTCACCTTTTGCTGAACTTTTGTGTTGAGACGATATAAAACCGACTTTGACACGACTCAGGGCCAACCGTGAATCAATCGTGGTGCAACCATGGAGTTGGCGAGGGCGTACAGTGGGCGGTTTGGCAAAGGACGAGGAGCAGAGTCGGAAACGAAAAAAGTACATCTTTGACCAAAATTTATGCGTGCGCAAAAAATATCGTACCTTTGCAGTTTCAAACACGACACTACAAGCACATAAATGTCTGACATTATTAATATTCTCCCCGACAGCGTGGCCAACCAGATTGCGGCAGGCGAGGTGGTTGACCGTCCAGCTTCGGCAGTGAAGGAGCTGATGGAGAACGCTATGGACGCCGACGCAACACAGATACAACTCATAGTAAAGGATGCGGGACGCACCCTTATTCAGGTGATTGACAACGGTTGCGGCATGAGCGACAGCGACGCAAGACTCTGCTTTGAACGCCACGCCACTTCGAAAATACACAAGGCCGACGACCTGTATGCCCTCCACACCATGGGATTCAGAGGCGAGGCACTGGCTTCGATTGCTGCCATCGCCCAGGTGGAGATGAAAACGCGCCAACACGACGCCGAGCTGGGCACACAAGTGGAGATAGAGGGATGCTCGGTGAAAGACCAACATGCATGCAGCTGCCCTTGCGGCACCTCGATTGCGGTTAAGAACCTGTTTTACAACGTGCCTGCACGACGCAACTTTCTGAAAAAAGACACGATAGAGCTGAGCCATATAGAGGAGGTGTTCCGTCGCATAACACTTATACACAACGATATATCATTCACGTTCCACAGCAACGGAAAGCTGCTCTACGACCTTAAGTCGGACACGATGCTGCAACGCATCTGCCAGGTGTTCGGCGACGGGTACAAGGAGAAGTTCTATCCTGTGGAGGAGGAAAGCGACGTGGTGTGCATAAAAGGCTACGTGGCCAAGGCGGAGTACGCAAAACGCTCACGCAGTGAACAGTACCTATTTGTCAACGGACGATACATCAAACATCCGATGCTGGCGGCGGCCATAGAGAAAGCCTACACAGAGATGATACCCGAAGGGAACCACCCTGCCTTTTTCGTGTCGCTGACGGTGGACCCCTCGCGTATGGACGTGAACATACATCCCACCAAGACGGAGGTGCGTTTTGTCGATGAGAGTGCTATGTTCGCCATACTGCGTGCGGCGACCAAGAAAGCCCTGGGACAGTTTTCGCTGGCAACGGAGTTTGAGTTCAACCCTTCGACCGAGTTTGATTTCAAGCCGATGCCGAAGGGCTATGTGCCTGCAGAACCGAAGATTGACTACAACCCAACGTACAATCCTTTTGCAGAAACACGCGACACAAACAAGCGAGACGACCACAACCGCGACAACTGGAAAAACTTCTTCGAGGAACGGACCTGCGACAGCACCCCAAGTATGGAAAGCCATGTGGGTCAAACAAACGTTCCCAATGGTGATTTTAAAGCAACTGAAAACCAAGAGTTTTTCCAAATACAAAACCGATATATAGCATGTCCAACCAACGACGGACTGCTACTAGTAGATCAACGGTTGGCACACGAAAGAATTCTTTTTGAAAGACTTACACAGAAAGAGAAAGCCGTGGGCGGACAGCAGCTATTGTTTCCTGTCAACTGTCAGTTCTCGGCTGCCGATGCCGACATCATGGAGGAGATGAAATCAGAGCTGGAACACAGTGGCTTCAAAATACAACGGATGGCCGGAAGCAATGTGTTTGTAGTTTCAGCCTCACCTGCAGACTTGAACGACAGCGAATTGCAGGATTTTTTCGATACACTTGTACGCGAATACAAAGGGGCAATGATGGAGAAATTCAGCGATCGCGGCACTAAAATATATATGAGCATAGCAAGACGTATGGCAATCAAAGCCGAAAAAGTTCTTCAAAAAGAGGAGATGCGGCAGATTGTAAAAGACCTCATGGAATGCAACATGCCAGCTGTAGCACCAGGTGGAGAACGAACCACGACACTCCTGACTGCCGACAAGATAAGACAGATATTCGTTAATTCATAAACGTTTTTTGCGCAATAACGCACCCACTCAATAACACAATAACTCTATCCAATCATGTCACAATACTCCCCACAAGGATTCTCAGTACTGCCCAATGGCGTGAAATATCTGCTGATTGCCAATGTGGTAATGTTTGCAGCCACCTTTGCATTGGAGCGGCTTGGGTATCTTGAAATAACAAACCTGCTCTGTTTGTGGCCAGTTACGACACCATTGTTCCGAATCTGGCAACCAATAACTTATATGTTTATGCACGCTGGATTCGGTCATATCTTTTTCAACATGTTCGCCTTGTGGATGTTTGGGTATGTACTTGAAAACTACTGGGGTACGAAACGGTTTGTGATATATTATATGATATGTGGACTCGGAGCAGCGGCAACACATATAGCCATGAGCCTAATATTCCACATGCCAGTGGCACCAACCGTCGGTGCCTCGGGTGCGGTGTACGGTATCCTGCTTGCCTTCGGCATGATGTTTCCCAACGAACGGATATACCTCTATTTCCTTATGCCCATCAAAGCCAAGTGGTTCGTCATAGGCTACGCCCTCATCGAGCTCTACGAAGGATTCTTCAGAGCCGACAATGTGGCACATTTCGCGCACCTCGGAGGCATGCTTTTCGGATTGATTCTTATACTGTTATGGCGGCGACACAATCGCAATAGCAACCCATACCAGATGTATTGAAAGATTGCGTAAATGATTGATTAAATGTCCGAATACCGCAAAGGACTGCTACAAGGTTTCCTCTGCTACCTTATCTGGGGGCTTTTTCCGCTTTATTGGAAAATGCTCGAGAGTGTCGATTCGTTTGAGATTCTGGCACATCGGATGCTTTGGTCGTGTGTGTTTATGTTGCTGTTTTTCTGCGTTTACAAAGGGGTACGCCTGCGGAACCACATAAAACGACGCAACCTACCGCTGCTAATGCTTACCGGCACCCTAATGACCTTTAACTGGGGACTTTACATCTGGGCAATCAACCACCACTACATACTCGAAAGCTCATTGGGCTACTATATCAACCCACTGCTAAATGTGCTGCTTGGAACACTTTTCCTGAGAGAGCGGCTAACCCGTTGGCAGATAGTGGCATTGATTTTCGCCGCAGCCGGAGTGCTTTATTTCACAGTCGATTACGGACGGTTTCCCATCATCTCCATATCACTTGCCACCTCGTTCGCCATTTATGGGTTGCTGAAAAAGAAAATGGGGCTCAACGCCACTGCAGCATTAACGGTAGAGACGATATGGATGATGCCTATTTCATTGATTTACATAGCTTGGCTCTGCATGCATGGACAAAGTGCACTGTGTTATTTCAATGTGTGGATATACATGCTGCTGCTAGGAGCCGGAGTTGTGACCGCTGTGCCGCTGCTGCTTTTCGGAAAAGCCGCCGAGCGCATACCACTCTCCACTTTAGGATTCCTGCAATACGTCTCCCCAACAGGACAGTTCCTGCTCGGGATATTGGTTTATCACGAAACATTCACGACATCGCATATCGTATGCTTCGTGTGTATCTGGATAGGTCTGATTATCTACACGATAGACATAATGAGGAAGAGGGTAAGCTGACACTCGATCACCTCACCCCTATCTCGTCAATCATCAGCCAGGCTTTCTCACCTTTGTAGTCATGCCACTGTGGCAATTTGGCAGGATGATTGAACTTAAGTCGTAGATACTTAGCCTTTACCTTAGAGAATTCTGCCCTATAACGCAACCTTTTGTTGTCGGTTTGAGGGTTCAAGACCGGGTTAATCGGCTTAACCTCTTGAGCCTTTGACCATGACAATTCATCCTCAGACCACTCGACGGTCACCTTATCGGGAGCAACAACCCAGTCTCCAGGAGCAGTTGCCACTCCAACCTCCAACTCGTTGATTGAACGAAGGCTATCGAGGGTAAGTGAGAATACAACATTTTGTTGGTCAAGGAAACCACTCCACTGCTCTGTCCAATCCCCAACGACACCTTTACGGCAGTCAGTCATGTTTTTGGGGAACTTTGCATAATATTTCTTGTCTGGTTTCACGTTGCTTTTAACCTTCTTCAAGAAGGACTTTCCAGGAGCAATATGAGTCGTGAAAATAGTATCACTTGTCAATGCCGATTGATTGGACATCAAAACATTAATCGAATTTACATCAACCTTTGATGGAACAAACGTAAAACGATAATTGTATTTTTTATCCCCAGGAATCAAGTATTGACTTTCAACACCAGGACCACATGTGGCAGTGCCTAGACCAGACTGACGGTAGTCCATGTTGACCACATAATGACCGGCTGGAGTCAAATCTTTTATCCTCTTGGCACTTGTAAGCACACTGTCGTCGTAATCCCTTACACTGAATGAGAATTCTCTTGACGAAGAATATACCGTAAGAGACTTGTTTCCAGCCGAAAGAGACACCCACTTCGCCTCTCGGTTGCCACTTTCCTGCGGCACAGGATGCATCTCGCCAAGAATGGCATCGGTTGACTGGCGATGCATACCCACCTTTTGTGCAACCCTGCGGTCAGGATAAGTTTCATACAGGTTTCCTCCCCACTCTGTCCGCGAAAAAGCATGGTCCAATCCAAACTGTACGCCCAGCTTAGGAAGTGTACGATAAGACAATTCAGCACTGACTACATAATTGACATTCAATAAACCATCATTATTTATATCAACTATTTCCTTAACCAAAAGATACCCATCTTCAGGACTTATCAAGAGGTATTCAAGGGCGATGGAATTTGGAGTTATTTTAGGCTTTGCAACCAAACGAGGCTCAAGTCGGTCCAATCCCAACCAACATTTAAGGCCATTACGGTCGGCAATGTCGTTGAGCGTGGGCGGTCTCCAAAAGTTATAACGAATCGGAGCCGCAAGAATTTCACATTCCTTTGACTTGTAACTAACTATATATCCGTTAGAAGTGTCAATCTTGGCCGAGTAACCTGCTGCCGAGATGGTTACTCCTTTGTATTCTGCAACTTGCTGTTTATCCGAACCTTGATGAGACCTAATTTTGGACTGACGGCTGTTCAACATAGGATCAACCTTGGATTTAGCACCGCCAAAGAGTGCGGCGACTTCGTAATAATGAGAGTGGGGACGCCTATCGGATGTCACAAGTCCGTTAGCGCAGAACGCATCGTCGTCATCAACACCTGGCAGCTTGCCCAAATCCCCTCCGAGAGCATACCAAAGATTATGATTATTAGTCTTCTGGAGTGATTGGGGCGAAGTAATACGTCTGTTGCCGTCCATGACGAAAGTCTGGTCAACCCAATCCCATATAAAACCACCCTGCAATGGTTTGTATTTGCCGATAGTGTCCCAGTAGTCTTTTAGGCCACCAAGGCTGTTGCCCATCGCATGACAGTATTCGGCAATTATGTAGGGACGCTTCAGCTCACCTGATTTCTTCTTCATTTCACCAACGGCATATTCAGCGATATACCTCGTTGACGGGTACATACTCATCACGATATCAGTATATTCACCCATTTCGGCACGTTCATTGCAAACAGGACGAACCCTGTCCAAAACTTTCAATCTCTTATAAGCTTCGACAAGGCAGACCCCCATGCCGCACTCGTTGCCCAACGACCATGCGAACACACACGGATGATTGCGGTCACGCATATACATATTATTGATTCTGTACCACATGGCATCAGTCCACTCAGGACGACGAGCCAGACTGTTCTCTCCATAGCCCTGCCCGTGGCTTTCGTTGTTAGCTTCGTCCATAACGAGTATTCCGTAGCGGTCACACAGCTCATACCAATATTCATCATTAGGATAGTGACTGGTTCTCACTGCGTTGAGACCTGCGGCCTTCATAAGTTTCACATCGGTTTCCATTTCCTCACGTGTGAGGTAATGACCACCGAATGGACTGTGTTCGTGACGGTTGACGCCTTTTATTGTAACCGGTATGCGGTTGAGCTGCAGCAGCCCGTTGGCAAAATCAATCCGACGGAAGCCCACCTTGCCACCAACCAATTCTAACTCGTTGTTTACCTGATCCTTAAGTCTTATCGCTAGGTTATAGAGAGTAGGGGTGACTACCGACCATATCTTTGGTTTTCGAACTTCAAACTTGAAGTGAGCAACACCGTCGTTACCAATGGTTTCCGTACCTGATGCTACTTTGTGGCCATCATAAGACAAGAGAGCTTCAACCTGCAAGCCAGCTGCCGACTCGCACCATACATTGAGCGAGCAAGTTCCGTTATCGTTTGCGTTCAGGTCGGTTAACACCTCATAATCCGCCACATACGACTTTGGCGTAGAATACAGCACCACATCACGAGTAATGCCGCTCATACGCCACATATCTTGACATTCGAGATAGCTGCCGTCGCAGAAACGGTAAACGGCGGCAGCCAACCTGTTGGTTCCCTTGGCTATATACTTTGTTATGTCGAACTCGGCAGGAGTCTTGGCATCCTCAGAATAGCCGACATACTTACCATTAATGTAAAGTTTTATGGCCGACTTGACGGCACCGAATTTCATCACCACCCTCCTACCCTTCCACTCGACAGGAACCTCAAAATCCGTAACATAGCACCCAACGGGGTTGAAGTCGGTCGGGACGTATGGCGGGTTAGCTTCGAACTCGTTGCGAGTGTTGACATAGACCGGCACGCCAAAGCCTTGCAATTCAATGTTGCCCGGGACCTGAATGTCACTCCATCCGCTCACGTTGTATTTCTTGGCATAGAACTTGTTGGGGATGTCAGCCGGCCGATCCACATAGTTAAACTTCCATGTGCCGTTGAGCAGACAGCACCACGGCGAGCCGTAGTAGTCGAGCTTGTCAATGGCCGCCTCGCTTCCATAGGGTATCACCAATGTGTGCGGAGCCAACTTGTTCTCTTCCATAACCTTCAAGTCATTCCAAGGTTCCTGCGCAAACATCGGAAAGACACTAACAAACGGCAGAAAAGCTAAGATACACCATCTACAAAAAAACTTAAAAGACTTCATACCTATTCGTCTAAATTGACATACAGATTCAAGTTTCACTATGCGCCACACACATATACCTGGTGTGCACTTACAACTTGATGGGTTTCAAAATAAGATATCATAAAAAAGACTTACCCCCTACCCTTACAACGAAGTAAAACTGATGAATTCTATAGCGCATGCAACCTGTGAAATCATCTTGACCCAGCCAACAGTCTACCAACCATCACCATACATGAAGAGATGCGAATCAGGAATGCTTCGTCTTTCAAAACAGGCTTATCGTTTTCTATGAATCCCGACACTTCAGCGCGTCTATCTAACTAATATTACGAATATAAGGTTCGGTTTGTTTGGGGGATTCCGTAATGCGGTGACAAGGCTAACGAATACGGCGTCAGAAAGGATAACCGCTATCTCACCACCGTGCGTGATTCTTTTTGCCAGGCCATGATGCCTCCGGTGAGGTTTACGACCTGATAGCCCATCTCAGACAGCACTTTGGCGGCCGCCATGCTGCGCCTACCGCTACGACAGTACACCGCCACGGTCTTTTTCTTCTTTATCTTCAGCTTCTCAAAGTCGGGCTTGAAGGTCTTGTCTGCCCACACCACGTTGGTCGCGCCATCAATGTGCCCTTCGGCATACTCCTTCTCGGAGCGCACATCCAGGAGTACAACATCCTTCTTCTTTATCACCTCGGCGAAGTCAACCACAGAGAGTGACTTCACATTGCCGGCAGACGCCTGCGCAAACAATGGCAGCGTCGCGACCAGAGAAGCCACCATCAATATAAATTTTTTCATGGTCAATCAGCTTTTCTTGGTCTGAACGCTTGTGTTGCTGGCCTTCTTGCCGATATTTTTCTCGATGGTAATGTAGTTGGGGGTCTTGAGAACCTGGTTACCGACGTTGAGGCTAGGACGCACCTTGATGCCCACCTTGGATGAGGTGCCATCGCTCTTAAAACTGCTAGCGAAGCCCTTCAGCGACTCGATGCCGTCCTTGGAGAAGATTCGGTACATGTCGGTTGCCACGCTCAGCGGAACAGTGGAGGTGCGTTTGGCGTTGATGGTGTAGCTCTTGGTAGTGGAACCCTGGGCGAGCTGTGTGTTTTGGACGTTCACAATCCAGTCCATCATAGAGAGCATGGCTTTGGTCTCGGTGGGATTTTTGATACCCACATTGAAGTCCATAGCCAAGGGAATCTGCTTGTTAAGGATGGAAGCGGCAAGCTTCGCCACATCGGTGACACCTATTTGTCCGCCGGCAACCTTCTTAACATCAACTCCAGCCACCGAGACATTGGAAACATTGTTAAGCGAATACTCGCAGTTAGCGAGATTGGCTATACCTTTCAGTTGCTCAGCGACGCCGCTCAAAACCGAGCAGGACGAGAGGAATACGCAAAGAGAAAATAGGGAGGCAAATATAATTTTTTTCATAGTAGAACTGAGTTTAAAATTAAAAAAGGTTGAATATGACACGTTTCTCATTACATCAGAATCCAGTCCTGAACATGAACCAGAACTGGTTCTCTAGGTTCTGCCATTCGGCGGAGGTCTGGTCGTATATTTTCTGGGTGTATGCGTTGAGCAGGTTGTCAATTTGGGTCTGGTAGCGTTTGCGGTCGGAGGCGTACTGAGCGTCGTCGCGGTTTTCTACGAGGGATTTGACTTGTTTCTCGAGAGCGTCGAGTTTAGTGAAGGCGATGTTTTCCTGACTAGCGATGGACTTGTTCATGATGTCCTTAGTGCGCTGCCATGCGACGGTGGCAAGTTTGTTGGCTTTGCGATATTTCCATATGGCCGCGTCGGGGTTGTATTCGTTCTGACCACAAAGGGCGAAAGAGGTTGGGAGGATTGTAGTGCCACTGAAGACAGGCACACGGGGAGACTGAGCTGGGTTGTCGAAAGAGAGCCAGCAGACACCACCGACCTCATCGGGAAGCCAGTCGCGGAGCTGGATGACGGTGGAGTAAGAACACCAAGCAACAGCAACGGTACGACGGAAGGTGACAGCATTCTCGTCGAGAGTGTTGTAGGTACTTTGGGTTGCGCTGGTCATCCATGGATTGGCAACCGGGCTGAGGAGGGTGTCACGCTGGGTGCGGCCGTTCTTGTCCTTGGAGTTTTTGACGTATTTTATGTTCTGGCACATGTCCAGGTCGGTACCCTCGTAGGTGGAGCGGAAGAGTTCCATGACCTTGCGAACGTCCACATGCTTGTCGGGACGGACGGAAAATGGAAGCTCGTCCATATCCATGGAGAGTTTCAGAGAGGGGGCGAGAGCGTTGAGGATGAAGTATTCGCGTTCGCGGAAGTTCTTGCCATTGGCGTAGTCTGGGATGAATGCTTTCCAGAAGATGAACTCGCCTTTGCCGTTCCAGAGTTTGTATTTTTTTGCCACTTTCTCGACGTTGTCGGAGGCCATGAAATATTCGGTGTTGGCACGGTTCATACGGCCGATGCGTGGTATGTTGGCCGAGACACCGACGTGCTCGTCGGGGATACGCTGGGCGGCCCAGATGGCACCAATCTCCTTCTCTCCGCAGCCCATGATTTCGAGCTGCCAGACTTCGTTGCGGTCGGCTATGGTGATGCACTCGCCTTCGTCGCCATAGCCGTACTGTTTGACGAGGTCACCGATGAGACGTATGGCGTCACGAGCGTTGTCGCAACGTTTCAGAACGATGCGCATGAGCTCCTCGATATTGAACATGCCGTCTTTGTTGACGAGGCATTTGGGGCCACCGAAGGTGGTTTCGCCAATGGCGAGCTGCTTTTCATTGAGGCAGGGGTAGGCGGAGTTGAGGTAAGCATAAGTGTGGGCAACCTGGGGGATGGTGCCGACGAGGCGGAGGCCAGTGGTGTCGGTGCGGTAGGATGTGTGGACGGTGCCCTTGTAGATATTCTCTTCAGCCTTTGAGTTATAGTCCTGAGCGGGTTCGACAGCAACCCAGGTGCGGTAGATGCCATCGCAAGTGTGGGAGGTGATGACACTGCCATCCATAGAGGCTTTTTTGCCCACCATGATGCTGGTGCAGTTCTGGTGGTCATGGGGATAATCCTGGGCTTTGACGCCAAATGTCAGAAATAAAACTGCTGAGAGAAGAAGTAACTTTTTCATATTGTTTGATTATTGTTTTTTCATTTATACCGTTCCGTTTTACGCCGTTCGAACAGCAACAGACGTGAGTACATAAGACGCACTTTAATCTGCAAAAATACTAAATATTTCGATATTATATATAAATCACTCCAAAACAAAAAAAAGAACCCCTTAAGATGAGGAGTTCGAGGTTAGTTTTGTTTGCTCCAAAACAGCGTTCTAGAGCTCATTGGAGAGGATAGTGATGAAACTTTCAGCGGCAGGCTCGATGAGGGCGTCGGGGAAGTCGTATGCGGGATGATGAAGTTCTGGACAGAGGTCGCCGGCACCGATGCCGAAAAAAGCACCACGGTAGCGGAGTAGGTAATTGGCAAAATCTTCGGACCAACGGAAGGGCTTTTGGATGCGCCGCACGGTGAAACCAGCAGAGGAAAGGGACTTTTCGAGGATGTCGGTGAGCTGGGCATCATTCTCGGTGGCCATGAATGGGTCACACACTGCGACGGCCATCTGCAATCCATATTTCGTGCAGACGTCGGACACTATAGCATCGGCGTCGGCACGCAGGGAGTCCATGCGTTTGTTTGTGAAGGCCCGCAGAGTGAACATAACCTCGGCCGAACCAGCGGAAGTACCGTAGGCCTCCTCGCCGAGACGCACACAGATGAGGGTGCTCTGGGAGAAGGAATACAGAGGGTCGGGCTGGACAGTCTGGCTGGGCTGGCTGTTTTTGTCGTTCTTGGTGTTATGGTTTTTATTGCGCCAAGGAGTCAGAATGCTCGGTATGATAGAAAAACTCTGGGGGTTCGGCGCTTCAGGGGTGACGGTGCTATCGGCACTACAATTCAACCGCTCAAAACGCTCGATAATCTCGGACACGGCTTTGCCAGGGTTCAAGCCCTTCTCGGGTGTGGAGGCATGGGTCTGGCGGCCAGCTATGGTGTATTTCACGCCAACGGAAGCAGCCGCGAAAGTGTCGCCACTCAAGAGTACTTCGCCCAATGGAACCCCGGGGATGTTGTGCAAGCCGTAAACGGCACGTATGTCGTAGCGCTGCATAATGCCGCTGTCGAGTATCTTCTGAGAGCCGCAACCCGTCTCCTCCTCTGGCTGGAAGATGAGCATAATATTCTTGTCAGCGTAGAGGGAAGGCGCCTGGGCAATCATATCGGCGACCCTAAGCATTATGGCTGTGTGACCATCGTGCCCACACTTGTGAGAAACGCCTCTCACGGTGGAGCAGTATGGAAGCTCTGATGTTGAAAGAGATGGGCTGTCGTGATTCTCGGTCTCGCCATTGACAACTTGAAACTCGGAAGTAGAGACCGTTCCCTCATCGATGGGCAGGGCATCGGTGTCGGCACGCAGAGCTATGGTAGGGAAATCAGGATTATCGCCGAAGACTGCCACAACACCGTAGCCGCTGACACGGCCAAAGAACTCTGATGGAGTGTCGGATGACTCGCCAGAAGAGCCCGCATCGCCCACATAGGAGAACACGGTGCAGTCGGGATAGGCATTAAGGCAGCCAACAATCATATCATGGGCGAACACCTCGTTGCCCGAAAGACCGGGATGGGCGTGGAGTTCGTGCCGCACATGGCAGCGTACCAGGTCTTTGAATACGCGTCCACGTTCCTCGAAATTCTTGAAGCTATCATAACTAGCTGCAGCAGGAGAAAGCAGGCACACCTTGCCGACCTCGGTCACCTTGAAACACCACTCAACAATCTTGCCATAGTCGTTCTCCTTTATAATATTCCTCTCACCACCAACCGGCCACCGAGTACAGGCCAAATCATACATACGCTCACCCGCCGCACCTACGAAGGCGATGTTTCTCACCTCGCTATTGGCCAGAAAATCTATCAAGCCGGCGTAGTCTATTCCACGGTCGAAACCACCAAGAATTAGAGTTTGCACGTCACCGACGGCCTTAACCGCCGCCTCGCAGGCTGCCGGAATAGTAGAGATGGAGTCGTTATAGAAACGAATTCCCTTGTATGCACCAACATATTCAAGCCTGTGTTCCAAGCCCTTGAACTCGGTCACCGCCCGTTTGAACACCTCGCCATCTATGCAGTACAACTGCGCCACATGGGCAACAGCCTCAATGTTGCTACGGTTGTGTTCGCCTGGCAGACGACTTGACACACTGCCGTAAACAGGCTGGTCGTCAGCCGAATAGGATTCAACCTGAGAACGGAACTGCTCTTGGCAGGAGTCGACCAAAGAGGATAGCTCGGCGTTGTCTTTACAATATATAAAGGTGTCGCCGTCACACTGGCGCAAGCCAATCTGCATCTTGGCCATCTTGTAGCCGTCATAGCTCTCATAGTGGTCCAGATGCTCCTGAAAGAGATTGAGCAGAACTCCGATATGCGGACCACGGTGTATGTTCTCCAACTGATGGCACGACAACTCAGCCACAACTATGGTTGAGATGTCCATCTGCTCGACGAGTTCAAAAAGCGGTATGCCTATGTTGCCGCCCAACAGCACATTGTAGCCAGCGGCCTTGAACACATTGTATATTAACGAGGTCGTGGTGCTCTTTCCTTTGGTGCCGGTGACACCGATTACCTGGTCGCCATAAACCCGCAGGAAGACGTCGGTCATGGAAGTCACCTCGGTCTTGCGGCACAAGTCACTCAGCACACTCATAGGAACGCCAGGGGACTTCACCACCATATCGTAATTATTATCAGTGAGAGCCGCACGAATCGCCTCGTTGTTCTCGGCTGTAGCAACCTCGGCACAGACTCCCAGCTTCTCAAGCAGAGCCAGCGCCGACTTGCCCTCACGCCCCAAACCGGCAATCAAAACCCTTTTGCCTTCGAAAATACGCCGTATATCCGCTTCTAGATACACCCTTTGAGTTTGCTTGAATGAGTTATTGTTTAGTGAGTTAGCGATTAACTTTGTTTATATTCCGTTGCCTTTGTAAGCGACGTGGAAAACCATACGCTCACTTAGCAACAAATTGCAAAAATACGATTTTTTGCCAAAACATATACCTTAAACGTAGCCTAGGCTGAAAAGTTACGCTATGGAAGCTTTAAGTATTCCTAGTTCTGCGGCCGACAAGTTGTGGTCGTTGAAAAGGGTTTCGGTGCTTACCATTTCGCCACTGTAATCGAAAGCTCTCAGTAGAGCAGGCATGTGGGAGTCGGTATACCAGCGGCGTTTGGCCATCATGAGGGCTGTATTGACTTCGCTGATAGTGCCGACACACTCGAAAGGCTTGCTTTCGGTGTGGCCAGTCAGCTCCTCGAAATAGCCGCGAAGCTCGCAGTCGTCGAGCATCGACTTGCCGAATATGGCGTTCAGACGGTCAGGCTCGATGAACGGCGAAAGAAT
The DNA here is from genome assembly GCA_017618625.1 of Bacteroidales bacterium. Next base: position 20,242 of record JAFZTV010000030.1, read on the forward strand.
GATGTATGCAAAAAGGCACTTGGCGCATCTGCCGCACCAGATGTCCTGCTTGCTGCCGGCATTGCAGCTCTTAAACACATCGAAATACTTGTCGTGACGGGAGAAAAGCATGGCAATCTGCAACTCGCTAAGCGGTCGCAGGAAGCTGAAATAGTTCACATTGGCCGTCACATATTTCGCCACATACGTACGGAAATCGTTCTCAAACTCAAGACTTTTTGAATACTGATGGTTCACTGTACTGCCTGCCACCGTTGATTCGTTGGCACTATTCTCGTTGGACAAGGCAACGTTACGTACCCCTGCCAGCGTCGCCGCCAACAGCGTATAAAAGGCCAGCATGGCCGAGAAGGGAGTGTGCCCGTTCAGACAGCCCTTGGCATTCAGGCCAAGCAGTGTTGAATCGATACGACGATTGATGATAAGAGTCTCCTCCGGCGAGAAACCGCCTCGCTCGGCACACATAGTCGTAGCTCCGCGAGGGTTCATTATCAACGGCCTAACACCTTGGTTGCGTAGAAGTTCGAGCGTTACCACCGAGTCTTTGCCGCCTCCGATGGGAACGAGATAATTGGTAGCCTGATTGAATGACTTCATGGTAGATGGAGTATTTGCATCTGGATTATTGCACTCACATTCGATAGTCATGAAGTCATCTATCGTGGCACGGATGCCGTTGGTGTAAAAGAACTCGCCCAAGCCGTTGAAGTAAATCTTCTTCCAGAATCGGACCTGCTCGGAATCGAGGCTATGGGGCAGCACCCTTACCACTTTGGGGCATACGCACTTCCAATAACTCACCAACTCTATCATGCCGATATTGAAAACCAGCGAATCCATCAGCTCTTTCGGCTGATCGAAATTCAAAAAAGGTCTATGCGGAATCGAGGCCGTCGGATGAAACACAATCTTATCGTTCAGCCGAAACGAAAACTCCATCCGAAGTCCCTCGGCATCGACGGTATACGAGTAGTTCTCGTACACCATCTCGCCGAAAGTCATCCGGTATGTGTTATATTTTTTTTGATTGCTAACCACTAACGGATTTTTTACCTATGAGGGAACGCACTATTTCAAAGTAAAGCTCACCTTGCCGATTTCGTTACCGTTGGCATACAGGGTGACCCAGTAGAGGCCAGGCTCCATGACCACACTGTCGAGTTTGCGCCATACGATGCTCACCTTGCGGGAGCCGCCCCAGAACTCGATGTCCTGCTTTGCGGTGTATTGAATTTCGGTGTCGCCGCTCTTGAAGGTGTCGGAATTGGCGCCCTCGTTGCTCACCAGACGGTTCTTGGAGTTGGAGATGCGAGCGTATATCGTGATGGTGCCAGGGTCAACCACATAGTTGTCAAGGATGGTAGCGTCGATTTTTACGAGCTTCACGTCACTGCCTTTTGAGGCCTCTTTCACCACGGTGCCGCTGATGCTCTTGCCGGGAGTAGCCACCACGTCGGTGGTGACGAGTATGCTGGCTTTCTCAAGTTTCTGACGGATTTTATCGCTCTGGCTGTCAAGTTTGCGCAGTTCGCTGTTTTCGGCTTTGAGCTGCCCGTTCTCGGCTTTGAGCTGCTCGTTTTCGGCACGCAGACGTTCGATTTCGGCGACATAGCTGTCACACAGCTTCTGCAGCTCGGAAAGTTTCTGGTTGACATTGGATGCCGAAGGAGCGGAAGCGCTGGCTTGAACGGATACGTTGGCGTTGGCCGAAGCACTAGCCTTAGCGTCAGCCGCCTCTTTCAGAGCGGCCTCGGTCCTGTTGTTGGCAGCGGTGAGGTCGGCCTGAGCCTTGGCGAGGACCGCTTCCTTCTCGTTCAGCTGCTTCTGCAGTTTTGCCAGGTCGGCCTTCTGGTTCTCAACCTGAGCCTGCAATGTGGCAATCTGCTGTTCATATTTTGCGTTGGCTGAGACGTTGGCCGAAGCCGAAGCAGCAACCGAAGCGTTGGCTTTAGCCAGGTCGGCGTCCTTCTTCGACAGGTCGCTCTGAGCGGCAGAAAGCTGTGCCTCAAGTTCTTTCACACGAACGTTAAGATTAGAGACGCTGGCTTCCAGCTGTGCGGATTTGGAGTTGCACTGGGAGAGCTGGGCTTCGAGTTGCTGGTTGGCTGACACATTGGCCGAGGCCGAGACGCTGGCGGAAGACTCGAGTTTCGACACCTTCTCGTTGCACTGGGAGAGCTGGGCTTCAAGCTGAGCCTTGGACTTCTCGAGCTGAGAAAGCTGAGCGTTGAGCTGCTTCACCTGACCTTCGAGCTGCACGTTGGCAGAAGCGGAAGCGGAGGCAGAGGCCTGCTGGCTGTTGAGGACCTTCATCTGGTCGTTCAATGCGGCGATGTCTGACTCGAGTTTCGTTATCTTGGCGCTCAACTGTGCGTTCTTGGTGTTCAGTTCAGCGTTCTGCTTGGAGAGACTTTCGTTCTGTTTTGTGAGAGCCGAGACATTGGCTGAGACATCGGCTTTTGCCGAGCCCGAAGCCTTGAGCTCGCCATTCAAGCCCTCAATACGAGTGTTGAGAGAAGAGATCTGGCCGTTAAGGTTTGCAATAACGCCCTCCTGCTGAGATACTTGCTTCTGGAGTTTCTCTACCTGGGCCTTGCACTGAGCCTCACTGGCGGAAGCGTTGGCAGAAACGGCGGCAGAAGCTGAAGCGGACGCCGAGGCATTATTCTTCAACTGGGCAATCTCTTTCTCCTGAGCGTCGAGACGGCGCTGGAGTTCTTTTATGACCGACTCTTTAGAGCGCAACTCAGCCTCCTGTTTGCTGCAATCGGCCGAGACCGAAGCGGAGGCAGAGACGTTTCCTCCAGCAGTAGCCTGGGCACTCACACTGGACGATTGTCTGGACGACTTCTGACTGCTCCTCGCACGGCGCAGCTGGGCAAGGAGGTCGCGAATCTCGGCAGCCTGGGCATTGATGGTGCTGTCTTTCTGCGTCATCTGACCGTCGAATTCCTGGTTGTCAGCCTTCACTTTTGCATACTGTTCCATTATGCTGTCGTAACGCTCCTGCATGGCGATAAGTTCCTTTTCGGACACTTTCACACCGCTTTTGTCACAGGACACCGTCGATAACATCGTAGCCACGGTCACTGCCGCAACTATCAAAAACCGCTTACTGTAATTCATTTTCATGTATCTTAATGTTTTGTTTGTTTCCAAATAGGCTGCAAAAATACTCTTTTTTATATAAGCATTCCAAAAAAGATTTCAACAGCCAGTGAACTTCGGATGTTCTCAATATGCCAAACGAAAAGAGCCGTTTAACTGGAAAATTATTGTATTTTTGCAGCCGAATTGCACATAACACACCTGTCATCACGCATTCTTACAATCATATACACCTTCAACTGACGGCGATTACCCTATGGCTGCTTTGTGTGGTCGGTGCATACGGACAGACGACAGGGCATCCTAGGTTTTCGCTAACGGTGAGCAATGGGAGCGGATACGGAGAGGTTCGCGACCTGGGGACGTCACCGAGGGTTTATGACAATCTTTCGCTCAGACAGGGTTTGGAGTTCAACGCAGAGACGGTGGGTTGGTCGTTTTCGGGGCGTTTCGGCGTAAGCGGTGCGTTAAACACCTCGAAGATAAAATACCTGTTGAAAAAAGGGAGCTATTCGGGATATTCCGGCAGTGTGGACATAGCCATTTCAGCCCTAAGGCAAGTGTGGTGCAACAGTGAAGCCACATGGAGCATTGCCGTCGGAGGAGGCTTGTCGAACCACACGTACATCGGATATACACCGAAATTCATGAACGCCTCATTCGCCCTCACCGACCTCTTCCAGCCGGATTTCCAAGTGATGGTACAATACAACCTGCCCAACTCGAACCCGTTGGTTGTGATGCCAGGATGGTTTGCAGCGTTCGCTTCAGTAACGGTATCGCCGATTGGTCTTGCCTACCGCCCAGGCTATTCATTTATAGACAACTATACCGATGGCCGCGAGGTAAAAAACTACATCTTCAACACATATCGCACCGCCTTTGCGTGGCTACCACAATTAACCGCCGAACTGGGTGTGAGATTCAACCTGCGCAGCGGCAACCGCATATCGCTGGCATACATGTGGAACTACCGCTCGTCGCACGGCACGGCGGATTGGCAGTTCGACGAGGTAAACCATCTACTGTCGATAGAGTTAAACATACTGTTGAAAAAATGAGACGCACCACACCATTAATAATACTTGCCACAGCCTTGTTTTTCATCTCGTGCGAGAAGGCTTTTCTGCGCAATCCCGACGCCGAACCCACGAAGGTATTTGAGTATCTGTGGCAGAGGGTGGACAGGCAGTATGCACTGTTCGACGTGAAGGGTGTGGATTGGGACTCGATACATGATGTGTATGCAATGCAAGTGAATGACGGGATGGACGACGACAGTTTGTTCAGGGTGCTTGCGGCGATGCTCAACACATTGAACGACGGGCATGTGAACATCGTGTCACCGTTTGACGTATCGCGCAGCGAGGAAATATTCCTTCAAACATACGGACGGCGCAACATAGAGCCCAACGTGGTGACGCTCAACTATCTCGGTGCACACTACCACTCAGCAGGCGGATTTGCATACAATACGTTGCGAGGCGATTCAGTGGTGTATATCCGATATGGGTCGTTCTCAAACTCGGCATCAACTGCGACACTCAACATGATTTTGAAACGTTACCCGTTGGCGGCAGGCGTGATTTTCGACATACGGCAAAACGGCGGAGGCTCGCTAGAGAACATCTGGAATATACTCGCCCTGATGCCCGCCATGCACGCACATCTCTACACCACACAGATAAAGTCCGGTCCTGCACACGATGACTTCTCGGAAGCGGAGAAGGTGTATTCGCCATTCACAAACGACGACTATGAACCATATAGAAAACCGTTTGTTGTACTCACCGACAGGGGATCGTACAGTGCCTCGTCGTTCTTTGCGCTGTGCGCGAAAGCGTATGACAACATGATAGTTATGGGTGACACTACAGGAGGAGGTCTTGGTCTTCCTAACGGAGGCGAGCTACCCAACGGCTGGACATACCGCTTCCCTGTGACCCGCACGATCGCGCCCGACGGGAAGAACTATGAAAACGGGGTACCGCCGGACACGGTGGTGATGCTGGAAGCGGCGGCCACGACAGCGGGGAAGGACAACGTGATAGAGGCGGCTGCGGACCTGATACTCAAAAACCATTGACGAGGCTTCGACACGACTCCAGGAAGGGTCTGCATGTATTTTTACATATACACACAATAAAAGAGCAGTTGATTAGTTAATGTTTATTATATTGCAGAACTAAAAACTTATATATGATGAAAACAATACTTTACATTCACGGCTACCGTTCAAACAGCGGAGCCCGGAAGGCAGGGGAGCTGAAAGAGATGTTTCCTGACTGCAGGGTTCTTGTGCCCGACTTTGAATACAACCACTACACGGCGCAGGAGATAGGGGCGCAGATAAGGGAGATTGTGGAGAAGAACAATGTGGACATGCTGGTGGGCAGCAGCCTAGGCGGTTTTTTCGCACTGTGTGCGACGGAGTGGTTTGAGGGACCGGTATGGGGCATCAATCCAGCCATCCACCCTGTAGAGCAGTTTAACAAACACATAGTGCCGAAGCTGATGAAACGCTCGCCGCAGCTGATGCCGATAGCGAAGAAGAACCTGGAGTCGTATCAGAAATGCGAGGACGAGGTGTTTGCGAAGCTGCCGAAGAGAGATCATCAGATAAACCTAGCGCTGAGCACCGACGACGACACTCTGGGAGACCACAAGGAGACGATAGCGGCTTTCCCGAATGCGGATCAGGTGGTGTGGCAGGACAATTCAGGACACCACTGCACGAGGTTCCCCGAGCTGAAGGAGCAGATGCAGAAGTCGCTTGACAGGATTGCCTGAGTGATTGAATGACAGAGTAACAGAGTGCTTGAATGTTCAATTGCTTGAGAGATTGAGCGATTGTATGTTCAAGCAATTTTCGATTTTTTGGAACATTAAACCGTAACAAGTGGACAACGAAGAGACCAACATACCAAACGAGGATGAACTGAACGAGAATACGACAGCGTCGTCGGAATTTGTACCATCGCAAGATGAAGAGCCTGCCGGTGAAGGCGAGACCATATCGCTGGGCAACATGTTCCGCGACTACTGGATAGACTATGCATCGGATGTGATACTGGACCGTTCGGTGCCGGACATCAACGACGGACTGAAACCGGTGCAGCGACGCATACTGCACACGATGAACGAGATGGACGACGGACGGCTGAACAAGGTGCAGAGCATAGCGGGTCATACGATGACGTACCATCCGCACGGCGACCAATCGATAAAAGACGCCCTGGTGAACCTCGGACAGAAAGAGCTGCTAATAGACTGCCAGGGTAACTGGGGAAACATACTTACCGGCGAAGACGCGGCTGCAGGTCGATATATAGAGGCAAGACTTTCGAAATTTGCAAAAGAGGTGGTGTTCAATAAGAAAACCACGCAATGGAAGCCGAGCTACGACGGACGCCACCAGGAGCCCGTCACGCTGCCTGTGAAGTTTCCGCTGCTGCTGGCACAGGGGACCAAAGGCATAGCTGTGACGCTGACATCGGTGATACTGCCACACAACTTCTGCGAGCTGATGGAGGCAAGTATCAACATACTGAAAGACGAGGAGTTCGAGATTTATCCCGACTTTCCGACAGGCGGACTGATTGACGTGTCGAAATACAACGATGGAGCACAGGGCGGCAGGCTGAGGATACGAGCCAAGATGCACTATGACGAGAAGCGCAAGGCAATAGTGATAACCGAAGTGCCGTACTCGGTGACCACCGGCGATTTGAGAGAGAGCATTATCAAGGCGTTCGAGAAGGGGAAGATAAAGATAAAGAAGGTGGAGGACTACACGGCTTCGGAGGCCGAAGTGGTAGTGTTCCTGCCCAGCGGAGTGTCGCCCGACCAGACGATAGACGCGCTGTATGCCTTCACTCTGTGCCAGATATCGTTCTCGCCGCAGACATGCGTGATTGTCGACAACAAGCCGGTGTTCATGACAATATCGGACATACTGCGCCATTCGACCATGAGAACCCGCGAGCTGCTGAGGAAGGAGCTGGAAATACAGCTGGAAGAGCTGAACGACCGATGGTACTGGGTGTCACTTGAGAAGATATTTTTTGAGAAGGGGATATACAAGAAGATGGAGAAGAAGGACAGCACGGACTGGGAGGAGCAGGTGGACGAGATGTGGAAAGCCTTCGGTCCATACAAGAAGAAGCTGAAACGGGAAGTGAGCCGCGAGGATGTGCTGAAACTGACCGAGAAACCAGTGAAGAAAATCTCGAAGTTCGACATAAAGAAGGCGGCCAACGAGATAGAGGAGATTGAGATGAACATGGACGAGGTGAACAACCACCTGGCCCACCTCACCGACTATGCCATCTCGTATTTCAAGCACATACTGGATAAATACGGCGAAGGGAGAGACCGCAAGACCGAGATACGAAACTTCGAGGACATACAGGCGGCAACGGTGGCTGTAGCCAACGAGAAACTGTATGTGAACCGCACTACGGGATTCGCCGGATACGGCTTGAAACGAGAGGAAGGCGTCGAGTTTGTGTGCGACTGCTCCAAGATGGACGACATCATTGTGTTCCGCCGCGACGGCTCGATGATGGTGACGAAGGTGCAGGACAAGTGCTTTGTGGGTTCAGCCGACTGCACTGAAATAATATTCATATCGGTATTCCGCAAACGAGACGAGCGCACAGTATATAACATGGTATATCGCGACGGCTCGGCAGGATATATCTTTGTCAAGCGTTTCTCCGTGACAGGTATTACCAGAGACAAACCCTACGACCTTACCAAAGGCACAAAGAACTCGAAGATACTCTATTTCACGGCCAATCCCAACGGTGAAGCCGAGGTGATAACCATACACCACGTGAGCAAGCCGAAATTGAAGAAGACCAGCTTCGACTTCGACTTCGCAACCCTTGCCATCAAAGGGCGTCAAGCTATGGGCAACATACTGACCCGCAACGCCGTACGCAACATAAACAAGGTGGGCGAAGGCATCTCGACACTCGGAGCCCGCAAGATATGGTTTGACGAAAGCGTGAAGCGGCTGAACGTCACCGAAGCGGGCCGCCTACTGGGCGAGTTCAAGGGGGCAGACAAGATTTTCACACTCATGCAGTCGGGCATTTTCCGCAATACCAACTTCGACCTCTCTAACCACTTTGAAGACGACCTGCTGGAGATTCGCAAGTACAACCGCCACAACATTGTGACCATCATATACAAGGAGGCCGAAGGCGGCAGTTACTACGTGAAGCGTTTTTCGATCGAGGACGCAAGCGACAAGAAGCTCTCTTTCCTCGAAGAAGGCAGCGGTGACACAATGGTGACATATTCGATGGACACCTACCCTCGGATGGAGATGATATATGACGAGAATTCAGGTAAGAAGGTAGAGTCGGAGATTGTGAATATCTATGACTTCATAGCAGTAAAGGGCTACAAGGCCAAAGGAAAACGGTTGACAACCGCCGAGGTAAAGGAGTTCCGTTGGCTCGACCCACTGCCAGAACCCGAATATGAGGAGGACCCCGAACCAGAACAACCTGCCGACGTCGAAGGCGACGACCGCATGGGTTTTGCCGAAGGAATACAAAGTGAACTCTTTTAATTGAACGATGAAGATACTCGCTGTACTTCCAAGGTTCCCCTACCCTCTCGAAAAAGGAGACAAACTGCGAGCCTACCACCAGCTGCGACAGCTGGCCAAAAGCAACCAGATATACCTTTTCTGCACCACCCACACAAAGCTCAGCCCCGAAGAAATCGAGGCTGTGAGCGTATTCTGCGCCGACGTCAAGATTGTGAAGACAACCAAACTCAAGTCGCTACTCAACGCCGCCATCTATTTTGCCACAGGACGTTCGCTCCAGCTAGGATACTGGGATTCCCTGACCACCCGTTCCGCCTTCCGGCGCTTCGAGCAGAAGGTGAAGCCCGACGTGCTCTATTGCCAGATGGTGCGTACAATGCCGTGGGTCGAGAAATCAAAAACCACCAAGGTAATAGACTATCAGGACTCGCTGTCAACCAATGTAGCCAGACGAGCCAAGATGTCGTCTGGCCTATGGAAACGGATATTAAACCACGAGGCAGCCTGCCTCGAAAAAGCCGAGCAGAAAGCCCTGACCATGTTCGACCGCCACACAATAATTTCTAGACGCGACCGTCGAGCCGTGAGAAAAGAGAGCGATATCCACATAGACGTGGTAACCAACGGCATAGACTCCGATTATTTCGCACCGTCGGATATCGAGAAGACCGCCGATATAGTGTTTTGCGGCAACATGCAGTATGAACCCAACGTTAACGCTGCCAAGTTCTTAGTGGAACGCATAATGCCCAAAGTATGGCGAACGCTGCCCGACACAACCGTTGTGCTGGCTGGAGCAGAGCCCACCAAGGCAGTGAGAGCCCTCGCCGGACCGAAGGTGACTGTCACCGGATGGGTGCCAGACATACGCCCCTGCTACCAGTCGGCCCGTATATTCGTGGCACCGATGCTATCAGGCTCGGGACTGCAGAACAAACTGCTTGAGGCCATGGCAATGGGCATCCCCTGCGTTACCACCTTGGTCGCAAACGGCACCCTCGGTGCCACCTCCAAACAGGAGATTCTTGTCGGCAAATGCCCTGACGCCATGGTCAGCCACATCGTAAGACTCCTTGGCGACAGCAGTCTGCGAGAGCGCCTCTCGGTCAAAGGCAGAACTTTTGTGCAGAAGAACTATTCGTGGGAAGAGAGCGGAAAACACCTCGAACTCGTGCTCCGCCAGGCCGCAAAGAAAGACGAACCAAAACCACAAAGACGAAAAAAATGGGTGCCAAATGGAAACCGGACAAAGGTAAATGGAAAGACGGAATAGGGACATGGGAGTCCGAGAACCGTAAACGGCCCACGCCCCAGCAACGCAACACCTTCGATACCAAGCCTGTGGCCGAGAAGGCCATTCTTGTGGCTGTATGCCCTTCTGGTACCAAGATTGAATACACCGAGGAGTGCCTGGCCGAACTAGAATTTCTGCTTCAGACCGCCGGCGGCATACCCGTCAGGAAAGTGATTCAAAAGCTAGAACGCCCCGACACACGCACCTATATCGGAAGCGGCAAGATTGAGGAAGTGCTGGGATACAAGGACACACTGGAAGCCGACATCATGGTTTTCGACGACGAACTCTCGCCGGCTCAGCTGCGCAACCTTGAACGCACCTTCAACTGCCGAATACTCGACCGCACCACACTCATTCTCGACATCTTCGCCAAGCATGCCCGAACCTCCACCGCCAAGACACAGGTCGAACTGGCTCAGCTACAATACATGCTGCCCCGACTCACCCGACTCTGGACCCACTTAGAGCGGCAACGCGGCGGTATCGGAATGAGAGGCCCCGGAGAAACACAGATTGAGACAGACCGCCGGCTCATCACCGAGAAGATAAGCCTGCTCAAGGAACGACTAAAAGACATCGACAAACAGAAGACCCTCCAGCGCAAAAACAGAGAAAGCCTCGTCCGTGTCGCACTTATCGGCTATACCAACGTCGGCAAGTCAACACTCATGAACTTACTCAGCAAAAGTGACGTCACCGCCGAAAACAAACTATTCGCCACCCTCGACACCACAGTCCGCAAGGTGGTCATAGACAATCTGCCCTTCCTGCTGACCGACACAGTCGGATTCATCAGAAAACTCCCCCACGGCCTTGTAGAATCCTTCAAGTCAACCCTCGACGAAGTGCGTGAGGCAGATCTCCTTATGCACATTATAGACATCTCACACCCCAACTACGAGGAACAGATAGCCGCCGTCAACCGCACCCTCGACGAGATTGGCTGCGCCGACAAACCCACCATCATGGTGTTCAACAAAATAGACGCATACACATACACCCCCAAGGAGGAAGACGACCTCACACCAATGACCAAGGCCAACTGGACCCTCGACATGCTGAAAGAGACCTGGATGGGCAAGAACCCCGACCATAAGACCATATTCATATCGGCTGCCAACAAAGAAAACGTCGATGCACTCCGAACAATGATGTACGACGACATAAAGCGCATACACGCCATCCGTTACCCCTACAACAACTTTCTCTACTGATGAAACCCAAGAAACCCGCAAAGAAAAGCCCCGGCAAATCAAAAGGTAAGAAATCACACCGCCTCACAGGCTGGAAATCACTCCCCCTGTGGCGCAAGCTGCTGCGGCTCATCTGGCTTGTCCCACTCGTTCTGTGGCTCCTCTCCCTGCTGATAGTAGTCGCCTATCGATGGATCAACCCACCCATCACGCCACTAATGGTGCAACGCTTCAACCAGCAACTTTTCCAGAAAAACCGCCCCGTCAACTACGAACATAAAAGCGTCAAGATAGAGAACATCTCTCACTATATGGTTGACTGCGTTGTCGCATCCGAAGACGGTCTCTTTATGTACCACCACGGCTTTGACGTCAAACAGCTCAAGCAGTCCTACAACGAAAACAAGCGAGGACGCCGCATCAGAGGCGGAAGCACCATCTCCATGCAGACCGCCAAGAACGTCTTTCTACCGCACAAGCGTAGCATGTGGCGCAAAGCCCTAGAAGCCTACTATACCCAGCTCATCGAGTGGTTATGGGGCAAGAAACGCATCATGGAAGTCTATCTCAACGTCATCGAGTTCGGCGACGGCATTTACGGCGTCGAAGCCGCCAGCCAGCACTACTACGGCTGCCCCGCCTCCGAACTCTCACGCCACCAGGCCGCCGAACTAGCGGTCAGCCTGCCAGCACCGCTACGCCGCAACCCCGGCAACCCTTCGGCCTATTTCCGCAAACGTACCCGAGCCATCGAAGCCCGCTCCAAGCAGTACGGCCGCATCAATCTCGATGCAAAGAAAGAAGACCTCAACCCAAAATATCGCAACCAAGAGTCCATCCTAGACTTTGTCAAGTGGTATCGTAAGCAGAAAAAGAGCGAAAAGTAATCAGTTTTGAGTTTCAAGAATTGAGTTTTTAACAAAATCTATCAAGGTGCAGGTCAATATAGACAGTACGATTATAACAAAACGCTGGCGTGAGATGGAGCGTGAATTCGAGACCCACCTGCGCCTCGAACGCGGCCTTTCTGCCAACACCACCGCCGGCTACCTCAGCGACCTGAGCCACCTTGAGCGCTACGCCACCGAGCGTGGCATAACTCCTGACAAGGTTGAAACCTCCAATATCGAGTCCCTGATAGCCGAATTGAACGAACTCGACATCGCCGCCACGACCCAGAGCCGCTTCGTCTCTGCTTTCCGCTCCTTCTACCGTATGATGATACTCGACGACCGTATGAAAGAGAACCCCGCTGAGTTCGTCACCCTCCCAAAACGCCCAAAACACCTCCCCGACATACTCACCGACGCCGACATCGACGCCATCCAGCGCACCTTCGACCGCTCCACCCCCGACGGCGAGCGCAACTACGTCATCATCGAAGTGCTCTACGGCTGCGGACTCCGTGTCAGCGAGCTCGTAGGGCTGAAACTGGGCAACATCTACGAGCAGGAACAGTGCCTCCGAATCTTCGGCAAAGGCGACAAAGAACGCTGGGTGCCCATCAACCAGCGGGCCCTCGACCTCATGCTCACCTATATCCACAACGTTCGTTCCCACCTCGACATCAAGAAAGGCGAGGAAAGCTATGTCTTCATCAGCCGTCTGGGGCGGCATCTAAGCAGGAACTTCGTCTTCATGTTCCTGCAGGACGCCGTTAAGAAAGCAGGCATCAGCAAGCATGTCTCGCCCCACAGCCTGCGACACAGCTTCGCCACCGAACTCGTCAACGGAGGTGCCGACCTCAGGGCAGTGCAGGAGATGCTGGGGCACGCCCACCTTGCCACCACCGAGATATACACACACCTCTCGCCAGGATACCTGCGTGAGACCATCGAGACTTATCACCCACACTATAAGAATTAAGCTAGCGGTCAGGTGAGGGTCAGCATGGGGCGAATAGAGGTTAGCAGTCAGTATAAGCAATCACATTTGTCAGACACTATTCACACTTCACATAACAACCCTTTCCTCTATGCCGTGGCTTTTGCCGTTGGATGCGGCATCGGCACTTACGGCAACCTCGACGGCGTCGCACACATCCTGCTGCCATGTGCCGTAGGGCTCTGCCTGCTGAACGCACTCCTCCTCATCCACCAAACCCGGAACCACCGCAGGCTTTCGCTTGCCACCACCCTCGTCATCGCCGTCTTGCTAGGACTGACGGCCTATGACCTACGCAACCCCATTCACCGTGAGGACAACTACATCCGTCACGTCGAGGATATGGCCCCGACCTGCTTTGTGGCCGAAGTTAAAAGCGAGCCACAACGGACAACCAAGCGTCTGAAAGCCATCGTCGAAGTCACGGCAATAAAAGATGGCGACAGCCTTGTGACCACCGTCGGCAAAGCCGTCGTTTACTACGACACTCTCGCCACCTGGGTGGCACCGGGAGTGCGGATTATGGCCGTCGGCAAATTTCAGCCACTGCCATCCACCGTCGGGCCAGAACGTTTCCGATACCGCCAATACATGCGACGCAAAGGTGTTATGAGCCAATGTTTCGCCACCGGCATAGAACCCGTTGAATCGGGCGACAGACTGATGCTGCGGATACGACGCTGGCGCAACACCCTCGCCAAGATTGTAAACTCCAGCCATCTGTTGCCCGAACGGCAAGGTATAGCAAAAGCGCTTGTCCTGGGCGACCGAAGCGCACCCAACGAAATCACCAAAGCCGAGTTCCGAGCCGCCGGGCTGTCGCATCTTTTGTGTGTGTCGGGGCTGCATGTGGGCATCGTGGCGCTGATAGTGGGGCTGATTTTCCGTCCATTCGGCACAAACAAGCGTACACGGCTACTTAAAGGGTTGGCCGAGCTAGTGGCGGTGTGGCTGTTTGTCCTCATGACGGGTGCGGCCCCATCGACTCTGCGAGCCGGGACGATGTTTTCTTTCATCATCGTGGGACGGCTGGTCACCAACCGCCCGGCATCGCTGGTAGCCCTTGGGTTGTCGGCCTTGACGTTGCTGATGATACGTCCCACACTGATTGCCGACATCGGCTTCCAGTTTTCATACACGGCGGTGACGGGAATAGCGGTATTCTACTACCCCATCCACGACCTGCTGCCACTGAGACGGCTGGGTGACGCTTCTGAATATATGGGTGAAAAGCTGTCAAGGAGGCAAAGACGATGGCGGCGGTTGAAATGGTTGTGCAGGAGGGTGGCGGCGGACGGTCTGGAGCTGCTTTGGAAAAGCACGGTGCTGACCATAGTAGCGCAAGTGTGTGTGATGCCGCTGACGCTGTATTATTTCAATTATCTGACGCCGTGGTTTCTCATGGCCGGCGTTCTCATTGTGCCGTTTATGGGGCTGCTGCTGGGTAGCATAATGGTGATGATGGCGACAAGCGGATGGCCGTGGGGCTGGCAGACGATGACAGAGGTTGTGAACTGGGAACTGGGAGTGGTGAGCGACCTGACCCAATGGGTGGCGGCATTGCCCGGGGCGATGGTGGAGGATGTGCGGTTCACCCTGCCGATGCTGATAGTGGCAATGCTGGCCTTGACAACGGCTGCAGTGTGGCTGCGTAGCGTTAAGAAGTAGTGATCAGGCAAATAGGTTTAATGTGAACCCTGCCCAAAGTCCGAGTCAAGTCCGAGTCAACTCCGAATCAACTCCGAGTATAGCTTGAGCAAAAACCATTAAAACAACAACAACAAGTCCACATCACCAACATCCGCCCCCTATGTTTTCTCTATGTTTTCTCTATGTTTTCTCTATGTTTTCTCCATGTTTTCTCCATGTTTTCTCAATATTTTTTCTATCCATTCTCTATGTTTTGTCTAAGGTTGGGCTAAGGTCGGGCTATGGATGGGCTATATTTGGTCTATCCAATCCCTATGGCAGACATAGGATGCGACTCACATAGCGTTCTCGTAACCACTCGTTTTCAATTATTTAAACACAACGCCACCCATCCAGCGGCATTCACAAAAAGTGGTTGGTGAAAGCTCGCTAGGCATCGGATGGTGTCTATTTGAAATTGTTTTTGTATCTTTGCATTTTATTATATATACATAATGACATTATTAGATGACAACAACACGCAGCTGCTCATGGCTGCTGCAGCACAGAAGGGACCGAAGGGCGAGGTGCCGGTGGATGAGTTCGGACAGAAGCTGCTGACGCAGGACAGCATTGCACAGACAGTCAAAGACAGCCTGAGCAACATGAACCTGGCAGAGATAAAGGATGTGGTGACTGGTGAGAACACGCTTCTGAAGGACGGCCTGAAGACTTTTGTGGACATGACCGTTAGCTTCGTGCCTAAGCTACTGATAGCCATAGTGGTGCTGTGGATAGGCTTGAAGTTGACGAAGCTACTGAAAAAGAGCATCGTGAGGCTTCTTGAGAAGCGCAACGCCGAGGGAACGCTGAAGACTTTCCTGGCGTCGCTGGTGGATGTGCTGCTCAAGGTGATGCTGGTTATCATGGTGATGGACATCATCGGCATAAAGGCGACGTCGTTCATCGCGGTGCTGGGAGCGGCCGGACTGGCGGTTGGCATGGCACTTCAGGGCACGCTGCAGAACTTTGCCGGCGGTGTTATAATACTGCTTATGAAGCCTTTCAAGGTAGGTGACTACATCGAGTGCGGCGCATTCAAGGGCTATGTGAAGGAGATAAGGATATTCCACACCATAATGCAGCCGTTCAACGGCAGGACCATAATAGTGCCCAACTCGTCGCTGGCTACCACGTCGCTCATCAACCACACCAAGCAGCCCGAGATAAGGCTTGACGTGGTGGCAAGCGTGGCATACGGCACAGACCTTGACTATGCCAAGGAGGTGCTGAGGGAAATCATCGACAGAGACCCGCTGATATTGAAAGATCCGGCGGCGAAGATAGCAGTAAGCGAGCTGGGAAACAGCTCGGTGGACATCTCCCTGTGGATGTGGGTGAAAACCGAAGACTACTGGACGGTCTGGATGAGGATACGAGAGGAGATATACAAAGGATTCAACGAGAAAGGAATATCGATACCCTTCCCGCAGATGGATGTGCATGTTAATTAGTTTCAAGTTCAAAATTCACAGCTCACAAAAAATCTCATTTGTCTATTCACCATTCACTATTAATACCAACCAACCAAAAAATATCAACCGATGAACAAACGTGTCTTAGCGATTATGCTTGCGGTGGCAGGCTTGCAACTTTTCTCGGTCAGCGAGGCGTGGGCCCAGGCCATGAAGGAGATTGCCACGGGTCTGCAAAACGTGAAACTGTATGTCGGAGTTGACCGCTTCGAGGTGAGGAGGGCATCCGACGGCCTCACCATCGCCTACGGCCACTGCCCCACGGGCAACCAGCTGCCGCCGGCCATGCTGTGGTGGATGGGCGAGTATGACCGCGAGATTGAGTTCGCCAAAGCTCAGGGCCTCTCGGTCGGCAACGGCCACTGGGCCGAACGCAACGGACGCACCAAGGCCGCCGGCGACACCGTGGCTCCTATGATCGACTCTCGCTGGCGTCAGTACATCGGCTACAACCGCCACTGTCCCGACGACACCACTCTGGCCGACCTGGGCGGGCATCCGACCACGGGTTGCGTGGCTACGGCCATGGCTCAGATTATGCGCTACTGGCAGTTCCCGCAGCACGGCATGGGGAGGATAAGCTACTCTCACGAAGGCGAATACGAATGTTGGCGCTACGGTGTGCAGACCGCCGACTTCGCCAACACTCAATACGACTGGGCCAACATGCCTCCGATGCTTACCGACAGCAGCTCCGAGGCGCAGATAGAGGCCGTCTCCACGCTGTGCTACCACTGCGGCGTCAGCGTGAAGATGATGTACAACAGCGACTGCTCCGGCAGCAGCGGCGCCTACAGCTCTCACGCCTCCACCGCCTTCACTAACACGTTCCACTACAAGCCCAACCACTGCCTGAACCGCAACAGCTATTCCCTCAGCCAGTGGCAGATGATACTGAAAAACGAGATGGACAACGGCCGCCCGGTCCTTTACGGCGGTCAGTCTATTGAGGACACGGCCCGTGGCATCGGCGGCGGCGGCCACGCCTTCATCGCCGATGGATACGACACCAACGGCTATTTCCACATCAACTGGGGCTGGGGCGGCTGGTACGATGGCTATTTCGCCATCTCCATGCTCAACCCCGCCGAGCGTTACGAGTTCAACTATGCCCAGCAGGCGGTAGTAGGCGTTGAACCCGAACACAACGCACTGGCCGTGCCGCTGCTCGTCCAAGGCATCGACCTCGACGGCGAGGACTTCCAGACCGGCGGCAACGTGAGGGGCAGCTATGCCGTCGCCAACGTGGGCGACACCGTGTATGACGGCTACATCGGCGTCAACGTCTATAAACCCGGTTCCTACGACTTCTACGGCTGGCTCGACGCCACCGAGGTGCACATACAGCCCGGCGACACCGTCTTCAGAACCTTCGACAACCCCGGAATGACTCGTCCCGTAGGCGTCTATTACGCTTTGGGCCAGTATAACGCCACTCCCCTTTACATAACAGACGAGGTCGACAACGCCCTTGCCTGCTTCGACAACGGCCAGGCCTTCTTCAAATCGATCGACACCAACCGCTCCGAACTGCGTAACGTGACCATTTGCGTCTCCTTTGCCGACGAGCAGGAATGGCTCAGCCGCACCCCCTCAAGCCTTGCCTCCGACATCGAGACCGAAGGCGGCGACAGCTTCTCCCTGCACAACTACGTCTTCGCCACCACCGACCAGCACACCCACCTCCGTACCATCATGGCCAACGGCGAGTGGCACGACACCATCATCACCTACATCGACCCCAACCCTCGCAGCCACTACCTGCCCTACTCTGCCGACAACCCCGACGGTTACCTCTGCGAATCTAACCGCACCATGCGTATCAACGAACTCATCGGCGACATGGTGGCGGCCCTCACCGAGGCCGGCATCATCGACTACGACCTCGTTATCGACGGCGACGGCGACGGATACATTGACCTGCTCACCATCATCTTCAAGGACAGCCTGCCCATTTTCGAAATCGGCTACAAACCCGAAACCGGCTTCTACGGCGGCAACGCCCACCTCAACTACCGCAAAGTCGGCAACTACACCATCGTCAACGAAAACGCCGACGTCAGCGCCCACTGCTACGGTGCCATGCGCATGCTGGGTCTGCCCGACATGAGCCATCGGCAGGCCTGGACTCGGGTCGAACCCCTCGGCGAGTGGGACATGATGGACCGCCCCAACCGCCAGCAGCCTTCCTACATCCTGAAACACCGTTTCCTGAACCTCGGTGACGAACCCACCGTCCTGACCGAAAGCGGTTGGTACAGCCTGGGCGACGGCACCCAGTGCTACAAAATCCCCTTCACAATCGACCCCAACAGTAGCTTTCTGCTCGAAATGCGTGACCAGTCCAACCTCTTCGACCAGGGCGTGCCGGCAAGCGGCCTCACCGTGGCTCGCTGGAACAGCGACGGCTGCAACGCCGAATTCGACAACGCCAGCACCCCTCACCTGCTTTGGATGATGCGTCCCGGCTCCGACTGCGACACCGTCCAGGGCAGCCTCGACCTCGCCGCCGTCAACGAACTGCGTACCTTCTGGACCGGCGACAGCAGCTACTTCACCATCGACTCGGTGAGCATGACCGAAAGCCTTTCTAACAACATCTTGACCTTCAAGCTCACCTTCTTCACCGTCGAACCTGAACCCGAACCTGAACCTGAGCCCGAACCCAACGCCATCGACAACGCCTCGGCCTCTGGCATCGCCGTCTATCCCAACCCCACCAAGGGCATGGTTTACATCAAATCCGACGTCACCCCGCTCGTCGAGGTCATCTCCGTCACTGGCCAGACCATGATTAAATCCCAAGGCCGAACCATCGACCTCACCCAACTCTCTCCCGGTATCTACATGCTCCGTATCTCCAACTCCCACGGCACCACCGTCAAAAAGGTGATGCTGACCGAGCAATAATCCGCCAACACAACCCTCCAATGAAAAAGTCACTGACCATACTCCTCACTCTCTGCCTAGCCTTCTTCGGGGCGAAGGCCCAGCAGCAGTCCCAGCTCCCGCTCTCCCCCACCGCCTGGGCCGGACTCCTGACCTGCGAACCCAGCAACGAGCTCTACACCTCCTTCAGCCATAGCGCTCTCCACATCTGCGACACCGCCTCCGGCATCGATGTCGTTTACAACTACGGCACCTTCGACTTCTCCACCCCTCATTTCGTCTGGAAGTTCGCCACCCGCACCCTCGACTACTGCATCTCCCGTGAGAGCTACCGTTCCTTCATCTACGACTACACCTGTCAGCGCCGTGCCGTCTGGGAGCAGCGCCTCCGCCTGACACCGCAGGAAGTCTGCAACCTCTTCCTCATGCTCGAGTTCAACTACCAGCCCGAATACCGCTGGTACCGCTACGACTTCTTCCGCGACAACTGCGCCACCCGTATTCGCGACATCGTCTGCAAGTCCCTCGACCACCGCGAAATCGCCTACCCCACTACCGACTGCACAGGCAAAAGCTACCGCAACATAGTTTATACCACCAACGAAAAGACCAAACTCTGGTGGCGCTTTGCCATCGACCTGGCTCTTGGTGCTCGCTGCGACCGAGACCGCTCCACCTGGGAGCGAGCCTTCCTCCCCTTGGAGATGATGCGTCAGTTCGACACCCTCACCTTCAGCGGCTCCGGCGAACGCATCGCTGACCACCCCGTCCTTCTCCTCCAAGACCGACGCGAACCGTTGAAAATGAGCGTCTCGCCCACCATCACCTTCTGGCTTCTTTTCTTTGCCGTGGCGGTCCTCACCATACTCGGGCGCCGCAAAGGTTGGTCGCTGGCCTGGCTTGACATCCCCATCTTCCTTCTGCCCGCCCTGCTTTCGCTTCTAGCCCTATTCCTCTGGTTCTGCTCGGCCCACTGGTGTGCCAAATGGAACCTCAACCTCCTCTGGGTCAGCCCTCTGTTTTTCTATCTGGCAGGAGCCCGGACCCGCTGGTCAAAAGTCTGCACCGGCAAACGCCAATCGACCGCCTTCCGCCTGGTGGCGTTCATCCAGATCGCCCTGCTGCTCGCCGTCATCGGCATGATGGCCACTGGCTGGCCGCAGCAGTTCAACCGTGCCGTCCTCCCCATTGCCCTCATCCTCTTCACCCGGATCATGGCCGACCTGGCCTCCCTCAGCCGCAGCCGTCAACTTGGCAGCAACTGATTTTTTCATAACCCGAAACAAGTAAAACATCACATAATGACAACGAAAAAAATCTTTTTGACAACGCTGGCCCTGCTTTTAGCCGTATGCTATGCACGGGGTGAAAACCAGCGCACCATCTACGATTCCACCTACGTCTATATGGAGTCCAGCGGCCTCAGCCATGTCTATGGCCACAAACTGGTCGAGATGAAGACCGCCAAGGGCTGCAGCGACAACAGCGTGATAAAGCTCGACTACGACCCCCTCTCGACCTATGTCGAGTTCCAGTTCGTCGTCATCCACCGCTTCAGCGGCAGGCTCGACACCCTCGTCGGAGGTCGCAACGATGTCAAAATTTACGACTACACCGCTCCCGCCAGGCTCATCTACTGGGGCGCCAAACAGAAGATGGTCGAGGTCGGCCACCTCGATGTGGGCGACAAACTCGAATACCGCACCTATCGCAAAGGCTTCACCTACGCCCTCCTGGCCGGCAACGACGACAAATACATTCCTCCCATGAGGGGCCACTTCTACGACATCGTCCCCTTCTGGTCCAGCGAACCCGTCGACCTCAAGGTCTATCGCCTCAACGCATTGACCGCCAAAAACATGCGCTATCAGGTCTATAACGGCAAGGTCAAGACCGAGACCGTAAAGTACGGCAAACGCACCATCTACACCTTCAGCAAACGCGACATCAAGCCTCTCAAGGCCGAGCAGGGCATGCTCGCCCACAACGACGTCGAGTGCAAGCTCCTCCTCTCCACCAGCCCCGACTGGCAGGCCAAGTCCGTCTGGTTCTACAATGTCAACGAGGACTACGGCAGCTTCAACGCCACAAAGGAACTCGTCCGTCATGTTGACCTCCTCCTGGTCGGTGCCAAGGACGAGCTCGACAGCATCAGCCGCCTCACCCACTGGGTCGCCGACAACATGCGCTATGCCGGCATCTCCATGGGCCCCGGCGAAGGCTACACCCTCCACAACGCCCAGATGAACTTCACCGACCGCTGCGGCGTCTGCAAGGACAAGGCCGGTCTCCTTGTCGCCATGCTCAGGGCCGCCGGATTCAAAGCCTACGCCGCCATGACCATGGCAGGCGAGCGCATCGACCGCATCCCTGCCGACCAGTTCAACCACAGCGTCTGCGTCGTCCAGCGTCGCAACGGCGACTACCAGCTCCTCGACCCCACCTGGGTCCCCAACGTACGTGAGCTCTGGAGCAGCGCCGAGCAGCAGCAAGGCTACCTCATGGGACTCCCCGACGGCGCCGACCTCATGGAGACTCCCCTCTCCCCTCCCGAGAACCACCACCTGACCATTAATGCCGAGACCGCCATCGACAAAAACGGCACCCTCACCGGCACCATCACCGTCTCCGCCGAAGGCCAGAGCGACGCCGCCGTCCGGCGTGTCTTCTCCCGTCAGGCCGACTGGCTCGACGCTCTCGAAATCGAGCTCCTCAAAGTCTGCCCACAGGCTCAGGTGCGCATCGCCAGCCACACCCGCCCCGAGGACTACCTCCGCCTGCCCGTCAAGATTGTCTATCAGGTCGAGATTGCCGACTATGCCGTCGTCACCAAGGACCAGGCTGTCTTCGTCCCCATCGCCCTGCGCAACATCTTCAGCCGAGCCATGACGCACCTCCGTTTCGACACCTCCGCTAAAGAGCGTAAACTCCCCTTCGCCGACGCTTGCTCCAGGCTGGTCCGCATGTCCGAGTCTCTCTCCCTGCCCTTCGAATACAAGTCCTGCCGCTACGCCCTGCCTCAGTCCCTCGACGACGCCACCGGCGCCTACTCCCTCGAATACAACCTCCACGGCAAAGCCTTCGACATCATCGAGACCGTGAAGCTCAACAAACGCAAATACGAAGCCTCCGACTGGCCCACCTTCCGCCAAATCGTCGAAAACCAAAACCAAGCCGCCGCCACACCCGTCGTCCTAGTGAAATAACCCTCCGCAAAACATCTGTCCAAGCACTGACAACTAACCACCAATCACCAATCACATATCCACATCTAATGAAACATTCATCAATCATAGCCCTTCTGGCAATCATCTGTTTCCAGACGCCCATCTTCACCACCTCACAGGCTCAAACCATCGCCAAACCCGACGCCAAGTACAAACTCATTCGGCAGCACTACACCGTCCGCCGCGACGGCACCACCGAATACAACTACCGCAAAGAGCTCACCCTGCTCCGCAACCGCGCCATCACCGCCTATGCCGACAAAGGTGAGACCTTCATCACCTACAACCCCAGCTTCCAGAGCCTCACCGTCAACGAGTGCTACACCATCCGCAAAGACGGCAGCCGCGTCAAAACCCCCGACAACGCCTTCGTCGAGCAGCTCCCCTCCGAGTGTGAGAGCTGTGGTCGCTTCAACGGCCTCGTCGAACTCGCCATCGTCCACACCGCACTCGAATACGACTGCACCGTCGTGCTCGACTACACCATCACCTCTAAGACCGACATCCTGCAGGACAAAATCCAACTCACTCAGGACTGCCCCGTCGAACGCTACGAGATAATCATCGACCAGCCCTACGACATGGAGCTCTACTACCGAATCGCCGACAACGGCGCCCAGCTCCAGCAGCCCGACGACAGACACTCCCTGCACATCGTCGCCAAAAATCTCCCTCAGTCCTACGCCGACCACTACCTACCCCCTGCCGAGACCATCTACCCCACCCTCTGGTTCTCCAACCGCCCCACCGTCAACCCCTCCATGCAGCAAGTGCGTGGCAAACTCATCGACGCCATCCCTCTCATCAACTCCGAACGCGTCCGTATCCGTAAGCTCGGCAACCTCAGCCAGCACCAGCGCAACCTCCTCCTCGTCGAAGCCCTGCGTGACCACGTCATCGATAACATCCGTTGCAACCGCCTCACCCCCGCCCAGCTGCAATACAAAAGCGCCGAAGCCGCCGAAGTGTGGCAGAGCGGTTGCGGCACCCCCTTCGAAAAAGCCAAGACCTTGGCCGCTCTCCTCCAGCAGGCTGGCTTCTACGCCTACGCCTCAGTCAACGAAGAGGACCTCCTCACCGCCGACGACAAACGATTCAGCCTCGTCGCCAGCGGCGAAGCCACCGTGTTCGTCGTAGTCGACGACGAGCAGCTGCAGCTCTCCGCCACCCACAAATCTTCTACTCACTCCAAGGCCCTCTCCTCAGGCAAACCATCCAAGAAGACCGCCGGCGACTTCATCATCTACACCATCCCAGCCTCCGACTGCCCATTCGACATCAACCCCGCCTACCTCCCGTCTCACCGCAACACCCCTCTCCAAGCCGCCCGGTGCGACCAGGAATACTCCTATACCCTCGACAACGAGAAAGGCTCTCTCCTCAAACCCGTCAACATCGCCTACTCCATCGAAGGGCTCGGCTCCATATCCATCTCCATCAAGCAGAACGGTGACCATACCGATGTCATCAAACACCTCTCCATTGAAAAAGACATCATCTCCCCTGAAGAATACCAAGACTTCCGCCGCCTCATAATCGACTGGACCCAATACAACACCATCTACATGGTGTGTAAATGACTCTTGCCGCAGGCGCTCCGCTGGCACTCCTCCTGAAAAAAAATTAACCCCCTCCAACTTTGAACTACGTTTCCATCAATAAAAACAAAACACTGCTCTCCATCCTCGAGAACAGTCTGCACCGTTGGGCTAATCGCCCTATGGCTCAATTCTCTAACGGCGAACAAGCCTACTCCTATGACTCTTTCGGCAAACAGGTTCTGAACGTTTCCGCTCTCCTCGACAACTACAAAGTCTCTCCTACCGCCAATGTCGCCATCCTCGCCGAAAACATGCCCAACTGGACCGTCGCCTTCTTCGCCGTCGCCTCCGCCGGCAGGGTCGCCGTCCCCATCCTCCCTGGCTCCACGGCCTTCGAGGTCGACAATATCCTTAACCACTCCGAAAGCGAGGCGCTCTTCGTTTCTCGCAAACAGCTGCCCAAAATCGCCGACCTCCTGAAAATGAAAGCCGTCATCCTTATCGACGACTTCAGCACCGTCTCCTCCCAACCCCCAAGCGACGCCCATCCCCTCACTTCCTCAAGGCCCGAAATCACCGACCAGACTCTCGCAACCATCATCTACACCTCCGGCACCACTGGCAACGCCAAAGGCGTTATGCTCAGCCACGGCAACCTCTACCACAGCGTGGTCGAAGCCAAACACGCCCAGCCGGCCTCCTGCAACGACCGCTGGCTCTCCATCCTCCCCATGGCCCACGCCTACGAGATGGCCTTCGGCATGCTCTATCCCCTCTCCGTCGGCGCCACCGTTTACTACCTCCGCGAGATGCCCACCCCCTCCATACTCATCCCCACGATGAAAAAGGTGCGCCCCACCATCATCTGCTCCGTCCCTCTGGTCGCCGAAAAACTGCACAAAGCCATACTCCGCCGCATCGACGAAAGCCCCAAACTGAAGGCTATACAAAAACATGCCCCGTGGCTCATGTTCACTCTAATTGGCATCACCCTCAAAAAACAGACCGGCGGCAAAATAAAATTCTTCGGCATCGGCGGAGCCAAACTCAACCCCGAAGTCGAAGAGTTCCTCAAAAAGAGCCATTTCAACTACGCCATCGGCTACGGCACCACCGAGACCGCTCCTCTCATAACCAACGCCTGCGTCCATCGCACCAAGGTCGGCTCCATCGGCGTCCCCGCCTACGGAGTCGAGGTCGACCTGGCCGACCTGAACCCCAAGACCGGCATCGGCGAAATCATCGCCAAAGGCCCAAACGTCATGCTCGGCTACTTCAAAGACCCCGAGCGCACAGCCTCCGTACTGTCCCAAGACGGCTGGTACCACACCGGCGACCTTGCCTGCCGCGACAAACTCGGACGACTCTACATCAAAGGGCGGCTCGGCAGCATGATTCTCGGCCCCTCCGGCGAAAACATCTACCCCGAAGAGATTGAACAGGTCCTCAACACCTACCCCAGCGTCATCGAATCCCTTGTGGTAAAACGTGGCAAACAGCTAGTTGCACTCATTCAACTCGACGAAAACTTCAAAGCCCGACTCAACAAATCTCTCAACACGAAACTCAACGAACTCACCGACAACATCCGCGAATTTGTCAACAAACGTGTCAGTGTACAAAGCCAGATAGCCCTCGTTCAACTCATGGACGAACCCTTCAAGAAAACCGCCACCCTCAAAATCCGACGCTACCTCTACCAATAAACTCCCATCATGACCGTCACCTGCTCCATAGTCGAAGACGAACCCCTCGCCCTGCAGCTCATCCAGGCCTACGTCCAGCGCACCCCCTTCCTCCAACTCAAGAAAACCTACCTCGACGCCGAACTGCTAGCCCTCGACATCCAGCGTGGCGACCTCCCCATGCTGCTTTTCTCCGACATCCAGATGCCTCAAATCAACGGCATCGAACTCTCACGACTCCTCCCCAACTCCACCAAGGTCATCTTCACCACCGCCTACTCCCGCTATGCCCTCGACGGCTTCAAGGTCTCGGCCCTCGATTTCCTCCTCAAGCCCATCTCCTACGACGACTTCCTAGCCTCTGCCACCAAAGCACGCGACTGGTTTGAAAAAGAGCAGAAAGTCGCCCACGCCGACCACCTAATGAGGCAATCTCAACCCATGCTGCAGGTCAAATCCGAACGCCACACCGTCGTCATCCCCATTGCCGACATCATCCGCATCGAAGGCCTCAAAGACTACGTCAAGATAATACGCCGCGACGGCACCGTCACCATTTCTCTCATGCGTATGAAGAAAATGATGGACCTCCTCCCTCAGGATCAGTTCGTCAGGGTTCACAAATCCCATATCGTCCGCACCTCCGAGATTACCAGCTTCGACAAAAGCCACCTGTCCATCGGCGGCGACACCATACCAGTTTCCAACAACATCGACTTTAACAAATTCGAACAAATAAATTCCAATTACTAATTACTAACAATTAAAAAAAGAGAAAATGAAAAAAGGAACAATCCTCATCGTGGCCTTGGTCGCCATCGTCGCAATCTGCGTCCTCTGGGGCGTTGGCGTCTATAACAAACTCGTCAACCACGACGAAAACGTAAAAGAAGCCTGGGGTCAGGTCGAAAACGTTTACAAACGCCGTGCCGACCTCATTCCTCAGCTCGTCGCCACCGTCCAGGGTGCCGCCAACTATGAGAAAGGTACCCTGACCGAAGTGGTCGAAGCCCGTGCCAAAGCCACTTCCGTCCAGGTTGACGCCAACAACCTCACCGAAGAGAACGTCGCTCAGTTCCAGAAAGCTCAGGACAACCTCACCGGCGCACTCAGCCGTGGCCTCAACGTCATCGTCGAACGCTATCCTGAACTGACCGCCACCAAGGGCTTCCAAGACCTTCAGGTTCAGCTCGAAGGCACCGAAAACCGCATCGCCACCGAGCGTGCTCGCTTTAACGAAACAGTGGCCGCTTACAACAAGACCATCCGCCGCTTCCCCAACAGCATCATTGCCGGTATCGGCGGTTTTGAAAAGAAGGGCTACTTCACCGCTCCCGAAGGCAGCGACGAACCCGTCAAAGTGGAGTTCGACTTCTAACCCACCTATCAAAGCATTGGTTTCTAACATCATTACAAATCTCACATGAAGAGATTATTCATGACCCTCCTTGTGCTGGCAGCGGCTGCCTTGTCGCTTCCGGCACAGGAGTTATGGTGTCCCACCCCGACCAACCGTCTTGTCAATGACTACTCTGGCATGCTCTCTACCGACGAGGCGGCATCGCTTGAGCAACGGCTGGTTGCCTTCGACGACAGCACCTCCAACCAGATTCTGGTCATCATCACCCCGTCGCTCCACGGCTGCGAAATCATGGAACTCGGCACCCGTATCGGCACCACATGGGGTGTCGGACAGAAAGAACTGCGTAACGGTTTGGTCATCCTGATAAAGTCCAAGACCGACGACGAGCCATACGGCGACGTAGCGCTCGTCCCCGGCTACGGCCTCGAAGGCGCCCTCCCCGACGCATTCTGCAAGCATATCATCGACGACAAGATGATTGAACCGCTCTCCAACGGCGACTACTACAAGGCTCTGACTCAAGCCCTATCTATCATCGAACCCGTTTGTCGGGGCGAATACAGCTACAGCGACTACAAACGCAAGGAAAACCGTGAAGTCCTATACGCTCTTTTGGGCTTTATCGCAATCACCGTCCTGGTCACCATACTTCTCAGCAAGCTGGCTAAAAAACACGGCGGCGGTAGCGGCAACGGCGGCACACCCTTCCTCGGCGGCAGCTCCCGTGGTGGCTATTGGGGAGGCGGACTCGGCGGTTCGTCCGGCGGCTTCAGTAGCGGCGGTGGTGGCGGCTTTGGTGGCTTTGGCGGCGGTAGCTTCGGCGGTGGCGGTGCCCACGGAAGGTTCTAACCGTTGACAACCTCGTCCAATTCCAGCCATCGCAGCTCTTTCTCATCCAACAAGGCGATAACTTCGCCAATGCGCTTGGACGCTTCAACCACTTTTTCAGCATCAGACGATGCCGAGAGAGTGGTTTCCAATTCTTGCTTCTCGGTGTTCAGCGCCTCTATTTCCGCCGTCAACGCCTCGTATTCTTTCTGTTCCTTGTATGTGGCCTTGCGTTTAGCCGACTTCGGCCTCTCATACTGCGGCTTCTCCTCCTTGCGTACCGCGTTCTCGGCCTTGCGACGCCTTTCACGCTCAAGCATATAGTCGGTATAGTTACTGTGGTAGTCGCGTATCACCCCACCTTCTTCAAAGACAAACAGATGGTCAACTATATGGTCCATGAAACTGCGGTCGTGGCTGACTATCACCAGGCACCCCTTGTAGCCACGCAAAAACTGCTCCAATATCTGCAAGGTATAGATATCCAAGTCATTGGTCGGCTCGTCGAGGATGAGGAAGTTGGGGTTGGCCATCAGCACCTTCAGCAGATAGAGCCGTCGCCTCTCACCGCCGCTGAGGTTACCGAAGTAGTTATATTGTGCTGTGTCGTCAAAGCCGAAATAACTGAGAAACTGGTGGGCAGTCATCTTCTTTCCGCCCTCAAGGTCAATCACTTCCGCCACATCCTTCACTATATCCAGCACCCTCTTGTCGTCTTTCTCCTTGAGCCCCGACTGGGTGTAGTAGCCAAACTTTATTGTCTGCCCAACCACTACTCGTCCCTTGTCCGGACGTTCACTTTCGGTCATTATGTTGAGCAGTGTCGATTTACCTATGCCGTTAGGACCAACGATGCCAATCTTCTCGCCTCGTTTGAATACGTATGAGAAGTCGTCAAGCAGACAACGTCCGTCGAAATATTTGGTTATATTATAGAGTTCCAGTATCTTGCCACCTATCCGCTCTGTCTTTACCGACAGTTCTGGTTTCTCCTCGTCAAATCTGGTATGGGCTTTTGCTTGCAGGTCGTAGAAGGCGTCTATGCGGGCTTTCGACTTGGTACCTCGAGCCTGTGGCATACGCCGCATCCACTCCAACTCGGTACGGTAGAGGCTGCTTGCCTTCTCTACTTCAGCCTTCTCTATCGCCTCTCGTTCGGCCTTCTTCTCAATGTAGTAGGCAAAATCGCCACGGTAGCGGTACAGCTGGCTGTTGTCTAGTTCTATGATGTCGTCGCATACATGGTCGATAAAGTAGCGGTCGTGGCTCACCAGAAGTATGGCCAGTCGCTGCTTCGAAAGGAAATCCTCCAGCCACTCAATCATTGAGATGTCCAGATGGTTGGTCGGTTCATCCAGGATGAGGAAGTTCACATCGTCGAGAAGTATGCGGCTCAGTGCCACCTTCTTCTGCTCGCCGCCACTCATCTGGTTCAGATGCTTGTCGAGGTTGGTTATCTTCAGCCTGCTCAGCACCTCTTCCACCCTTTGTTCAAACGCCCATTCGTCCTCATTCTCATGAGGATGAGCCGAATAGACATACTGTCTCACCGTCATCTGTCCGTCAGTCACAGGGTTCTGTGGCAAATAAGCCACCCTTGCAGCATTGCTGAACGTCACCTTGCCGTCGTCAGGCAACACACTTCCCGTCAAGATGTTGAGCAATGAACTCTTGCCATATCCGTTACGGGCAATGAGTGCCGTCTTCTGTCCAGCATTGATGCCGAACGAGATATTCTCAAACAGCACCTTGTCGCCATACGACTTGGAAAGATTTTCAACAGAAAGAAGAGCGTCCGCCACAGAAGGAAATGATTGATTGCGCTATTGTGTTATTGCGTTAGGGTGTTATTGCGTTAGTAGCTGACCACTTAAACTTAAAACTCAAAACTCCTAATACCCATACTTCCCGTTCCATCTGGCATGCAACAGTTTGCGAGTGTCGTTCTCTCTGGCGTTCTCTCCAGGAGTGTAGAAACGAGAACCCTCAAGACCGGCAGGCAGATATTCCTGCACAGCGAAGTTGCCCTCGTAGTCGTGGGCATATTTGTATCCATCGCTGTAGCCCATCTGTTTCATCAGCTTGGTGGGGGCGTTGCGTATGTGTAGTGGAACCGGCAAGTCGCCGAAACGGCGAACCGCCGACTGTGCCTCGTTGAGAGCCATATATGTCGAGTTGCTCTTGACCGAGCATGCGAGATAAACGGCACATTGCGAAAGGGTTATGCGGCATTCGGGGTAGCCGATCTTGCTTACCGCCTCGAAGCAGGCGTTGGCCAGAAGCAGAGCGTTGGGGTTGGCGTTGGATATGTCCTCCGAGGCGAATATAAGCATCCGTCGGGCAATGAAAAGCGGGTCTTCCCCACCCTCTATCATACGGGCGAGCCAGTAGACGGCACCGTTGGGGTCGCTGCCTCGCATCGACTTGATGAAAGCCGAGATGATGTCGTAGTGCATCTCGCCCTGTTTGTCGTAGTAGGCGAGGTTCTGCTGTATGGTCTCGGTCACCTTGCGGTTGTCTATCTCCACCGTGGGCGACTGGTCTTTCGACACCACCAGTTCTAGAGCGTTGAGGAGCTTGCGTCCGTCGCCGCCGCTGATGCGCATTAAAGCGTCGCGTTCTTTCAGTACGATGGTGCGTTGCAGTGTGGCGTAGTGTTTGACCGCTCGGTCAAGCAGGTCGTTCATATCCTCCTCGCCAAATTCCTTCAACACATACACCTGACAACGTGAGAGCAATGCCGATATGACCTCAAACGAGGGGTTCTCGGTGGTGGCTCCGATGAGGGTTATGACCCCTCGCTCGACAGCACCCAGCAGCGAGTCCTGCTGACTTTTGTTGAATCGGTGTATCTCGTCTATGAAGAGTATGGCGCCCTCTTCCGACTGGGCTTTCTCTATCACCTCCCTTACCTCCTTCACGCCGCTGCTTATGGCGCTGAGGGTGTGGAAGGGGCGTTCCAGTTGGTTGGCGATGATGCCTGCAAGTGTCGTCTTGCCGGTTCCCGGAGGTCCCCAGAATATCATCGAGGGTATGCGACCGCTCTCGATAAGGGTGCGCAGAACAGCCCCCTTGCCTACCAAGTGGTTCTGCCCGACATATTCGTCGAGCGTCTGCGGGCGTAGTATTTCAGCAAGCGGAGCCATTATCTAATTGTCTTATTGTGCTAATGTTTAGGTGCTTGGTACTAATTTATTTTTCATTCCATCACCAGAGTATATGATTCGTACATAGAACAAGGGCTTATCCTAAAGCGCAGGACGCACTGGCCGGACGGAAGGTCCGTTGGAACGACGGCAAAAGGTCCTCAAGCTCGTACTGTCGGCATTGAAAAGAAAGCGCTTTGCATAACGTGGGTCGCCAGTATTGAGAGACGACGACCAGTATAAACCATGCTCGCCTGCATAGTCGAGCCCCGCTGTTCCCTGTCGTCCAGCTGCAGGAATGAACAAGCTGTTGCCATTGGGGGCGGTAAACTTGCGTCCACAAACATCGTTCACCGATGTCCACTCAGCCGTGGTGTTATCCAACAGTTCTTGCCAGTCGGCCTCGGTTGGTATTCTTGCACCATTGCCCAAAATGGCAGAGGCAGCGTCGTCCTCCGGTTCAAGCACGGTCTTGCCATCCACCGTGCCGAAGGATTCTTTGGTGTTGTATTTGGTCAAGGTCGATAGGTTGCCTTCCGTATCGACCGTGGCATAGCGGTATGTACTCCAGTTATATAACTCCTTAGCACAGGTCTCTCCCCATGAATAGTAGCCGCCAAAACCTTCGGGGCACGTCGCACCGAGGTTGCACGTTGCCCACAGCAAGCCGCTCGGAAGTCCAAGGTCAACAAAACCGTCTGGAACGGTAGGTCTTGCGGTTGTGTCAGACGGAGGGGTGGTCTGAGTATTCGACGTGTCCGGTGTATTCTGATTCGACGTGTTGTCTTCCTTCTGACACGATGCCATCGCTATGGCCAGCAACGCCGCAGCAGCAATGAAGAAAAGCCGTTTCATGGTTATGTTCTGTTTTTATCTTTTGTCGGTTTGCTTTAGGTCTTCCTTATCCTTACCCTCTATGGCATATACAAGTGATGACCATGCCTACACTACGCCATATTGTGGAACACGTTGACCACGTCGTCATCGTTTTCGAGACGCTCTATCAGGCCGTTCACATCTTCCTGTTCCTCGGGCGAGAGTTCTCTCATTGTCAGCGGTATGCGCTCGAATTTAAACGACTTGATTTCATAGCCGTTGTCTTCGAGGTATTTCGATATAGGACCGTAGTTCTTGAAGTCGGCATATATCATTATCTCGTCCTCGTCGCGGAACAGCTCGTCTATGTCGCAGTCGATGAGTTCCAGTTCCAGCTCGTCCATGTCTATGCCGTCCTTCCAAGCCACGACAAACGAGCATTTGCGTTCAAACAGGAAGTCGTTCATGCCCATGGTGCCCAGTTCGCCCTTGCCTCTTACGAAGGCAGCACGAATGTTAGCCACCGTACGGGTTGGGTTGTCCGTAGCCGTCTCCACCACGAAAGCGGTGCCGTGAGGTCCCTTGCCGTCATACACCACCTCCTTATAATCCGAGGTGTCCTTGGAGGTGGCACGCTTGATGGCGCGTTCCACGTTGTCTTTCGGCATACTTTCGTTCTTGGCCGTCTGCATGAGCAGACGCAGGCGCAGGTTCGACGCAGGGTCGGGACCACCGGCCTTCACCGCCATCTCGATTTCCTTGCCAATCTTAGTGAACGTGCGGGCCATATTGCCCCAACGTTTCAGTTTCCGTGCCTTACGGTATTCAAATGCTCTTCCCATTGTATAAAATGTTTTATGATTGCGTTAGTGTGTTAATGTGTTATTTCTTTAGTGTGTTAAAGTGTTGATAGGTAGATATGTTAAAGTGACATTTGTTAATTCACTATTTACCCACGAGTCTTTTTCGATGTAAACCGACCACGCACTCTAACTCGAAACTGCAAAAATACCATTTTTTTGCCAGATGGAACATTTTTTATCAAACTAAAATTAAAACTTGTGCCGAAGGCCTTGAGCACCGTTGAAATGAGAAACAGTCATGAGCACCACTGAATCAAATAACTTAAGCGAACAACTAAATTAAACGAAGCGAATAAACTTAAAACTGAAAACTTGTAACATTACACAATATATTTACGTAAAATGAGTTTTGTAAAGGCAAACAAAACAAACTAAGATGAAGTTATCGCAATTCCGGTATTCGATGCCCAAAGACTTAGTGGCACTGAGACCGGCGAAGTACCGCGACGAAGCGCGACTCATGGTGGTGCACCGCGACTCATGTGAAATCGAGCACCGCATTTTCAAAGACATCACAGAATATTTCGAGCCACATGACGTCATTGTGGCCAACAACACCAAGGTCATGCCCTCCCTTCTGAAAGGCGAAAAGGAGAAGACAGGTGCCAGCATCACCGTCTTCCTCCTGAGAGAGCTTAACGAAGAGACACGCCTTTGGGACGTCATAGTTGACCCCGCACGTAAAATACGTATCGGCAACAAGCTCTATTTCGGTGCCGGCGACGAGTTGGTCGCCGAGGTCATCGACAACACCACCTCCCGTGGCCGCACCGTGCGCTTCCTGTTCGAAGGCAGCCACGACGAATTCATGGCCGCCGTCAAACGTATCGGCACCACTCCCCTGCCCGACGAGCTCCGCAAGCTCCGAGACATTGAGAAAGAAGATGCCGAGCGCTACCAGACCTACTATGCCAAAGTCGAAGGCGCCATGGCCGCACCTTCCGCAGGCTTCCATTTCAGCCGTGAGCTACTGAAACGCCTCGAACTCAACGACGTAATCTGGACAGAGCTCACCATGCATGCTGGCATAGGCAACTTCAAGCCCATCGAAGTCGAGGACCTCTCCAAGCACCGCATGGACGCCGAGGAGATGTATCTCAGCCAGGAGACATGCGACATTGTGAACAACGCCATCAACGAAGGCCACCACGTATGCGCAGTAGGCGTAACCACCATGAAGGCGCTGGAGTCGGCGGTCACCATACCCGGCAAGATAAGCCCCTACGAAGGTTGGAGCAACAAGTTTATCTTCCCGCCCTATAAGTTCACCATCGCCGACCGTTTCATCACTGGGTTCCACCCTTCGATGTCGTCGATGTTCATCCTGGCATCCACCTTCGGAGGTCCCGAACTGATTATGAGAGCCTACCAAATCGCCATAAAAGAGAAGTACCATTTCGGCACCTACGGCGACGCCATGCTGATTATTTGATTGCGTTAGTGCGTTAATGTGTTAATGTGTTAGTGTCTAACTGCTGACCGATTAATCACCCCCGTGCGTGCGCGCACCTTTGAGCGAAGCGACAAAGAGTTTTCGCATTTTTCGCAAAGCAAGAGGCAAGAACTCTTTTCGTGTTTTTTCGTGTTTTTCGATGTTTGAAAAGTTTTCGCACGTTTTCGCAATAAAACCACACCTTTGCGTAACTAAACAAATAGATTTTCGTGTTTTCGATGTAAAAAACAACACCCATGAATAAGTGTCTCCTATTGTTTCTGTTACTCACAACAGCGTTGTTCCCGCTCAACCCCTTGCAGGCACAGAACAAGCTTAACGATGCCGCCGACAATATCGTCGGATTGTATGAGGCATGGCAGAACAAAGACCACTTCAAGGCAAAAATCGTAAAACTGAGCGACGGCAGCTACAAGGGCCAAATCGTCTGGGCGGAGACCGACAAGGACAAAGACGGCAACAAACGCCTCGACAAAAAGAACCCCAACAAGAAACTGCGCTCCCTGCCGCTCGACCAAGCCGTGCTTTTCAGCGGTTTGAAATACGACGCGGACAAACACGAGTGGAACGGCACGAAAGTATATGACCCGCAGCGCGGTGTGCGTGCCAACATGGACGCCCACTTCCTCGACGACGGCCGCCTGCAAATACGAGGCACCTTTATGGCTTTCAGCGAGAAATGCATCTGGAAAAGAATTGGCGGACAGTAATAGTCCCTCGCCAGATAGTAAACAACGGGTACACTTGTTTATCAAGTGTGCCCGTTATACTTTGGCCAAGATCCTTAGTTTGCCCTTGTGACAGGTTCCAGTTTTAATGGCTACATAGTTGTTTTTTCAAACTGTCGATGTCACGCCGAGTCTGCCATACGGTAACTATGTTCACTGTTTCGCCGTCGATGTAATAGACTATACTATTCAGTCTGGATGAGAACGCGCGGTAGTCAATGCCAAATTCCTCGTCCTTTATGAATGGGCTTCCCAATTTGGGAAAGTCCTTCAGCATCTCAGCCTGGCTGCGTATCTCCGCAAGCACCGATTTTGCCTTTCGTCCACCGAAGTTCGCTCCGACATACTCCAATATCTTGCGTAGGTCTTCGCGAGACTGTTCACCCCATTTAATCCGCATAGCTTTCGAGCACTTGTTCCATTTCCTGCATCACCGCTTCGTGGGGTATGAGTTTGGCGCGACCGGCCTTGATGTCGCTGCCGCGCTGCAAGGTCATGGCTTTTGCCTCTTCTTCGGTAAGGCTCTGCAAATCGTTGTCCTCGTTGGCTATGCGGCTGCGGAAGGCGTCGCGCACACGCTGTGATTGCTGCTGGTAGAGCGTCCACAAAGCATCCACCGCCGACATATCCTGATAGTTTGCTGCTGTTTGCATATATGTGTGTTCGTCTATTTTTCAATTTGCAAAGTTACAAAACATTTTGCAATCTATCATCGATTGTCCATTGAAACCTAGCGATTAGTGGCCATTTTTTAACATCTAAAAGCCCTAAAAAACACGAAACCCTTGGTTATGCGTTAGTGTTTTTATGCGAAAATTTGCGAAATGGGAGAATATATGCTAAAATTGTTTCTTGCTTCGCTCGAAGTGATGGCTTGGATACAGTGAGCGCTATATGGGATTGCAAATCCCGAGAAAAAGAAGTGCCGGATTTTCAAATCCGGCACAACGGGTGTTTCGAACTTTCACGCTGTAGTATTTTTTTTACTGTTGGCATACTATTGACTTATCTCCTTTCGGCGAGTGGCGGGCGGCAGAGACCGCCCGCCACAATATTTTGATGATTTCAATATTTTAATTTAATCCCGAACTAGGCGTACCGATTGGCCGCTGTAGCGATCGCTGACGCTCACGCCCAGGCCACTGTTGTAGAAGACCATGTAGTACGCGTAGTACTCATTGTTGTACGTACTCGACCAATAGTTGCCGTACATACCCACGAAGTTCACCTCCGAACCGCTGCGGTAGCCCGCAGCGGGGAGAAACACGCAACCGGCATCTTCCATCTGGCTCCATTGCGACTCGGTATAGGTATTAGTATTGAATGATGTCGCGCTGTTGTTGATACCCGAAGGATAGCTCATGCCGCTGGGCATCGTGAAATTGTCGGGGAAAAGGACCAATCCATTTACACCATTGACAACCGCCTTTGCATAACGAGCGTTCGCCACACCGTTTATTGTCGAAGCAGTACGGCTGTTCAACAGATAATTCCACTCGACTCTTGTCAGCGTACGCCACATTCCAGCTTGGGTGCCACCATTGCTGATAGCGTTATACACGCCCCAGTCGGCGTTGGCGTATGCTCCTACCAAGCTGTTAGTATAGCTGCCGCCAGGATAATAATAGCTGGATGTTGTGCTTGTTGCCCAGGGCTGGTAGGCGTTGGCACCGCTGTTCCACCCGCTGGTGGCCCAGCCGAAGAGGTCTATCCAACCTGTGTATGTTGATGATATATTACTATTGGCACTACCAATATAATCCCACTGATGCTCGGCAAAACGCCAAGTGCCCGTCGATGCCCGATACTGCAGATTTCCGCGTGAGAAATGCACCGTACGCCCCGATGCAACTGTGAACACGGCATTCGAAGCTCCGTTCTGGTCGAATCCTCCAACACTTGTCGTAAATGTTTTTTCTTCACCGTATGCTGTGCCAACACTGTTTGTGGCGTATGCACGGACATAGTATGTAGTGTTTTGCGTCAACCCAGTCATACTGCCGGTAAAGCTGCCTGTTCCACTGCCATTGGTTGTATGGCTAGTACTGATTGTTGGATTGTGGCTTGTACTCCAACAAACGCCTCTTGCAGTAACGGTTGTATTCCCATCATTTGTAACATTTCCACCGCAAGTGGCAGAACTGGATGTTATACTGCTTACCGTTGAAGTGGTTACAGTGGGCAGCGTTGTAGTTGTAAATGTACGTTCTTCTCCGTATGCAGTGCCAACACTGTTTGTGGCATACGCTCTGACATAGTATGTAGTGTTAGCAGACAATCCAGTCATGCTGCCTGTAAAACTTCCCATGCCATTTCCGTTGGTAGTATGGCTATTACTGATTGTTGGATTGTGGCTTGTACTCCAGCATATACCTATTGCCGTAAGGGTTGTATTGCCGTTACTGGTTACATTTCCACCACAGGTAGCAGAACTTGTGGTTATATTGCTCACGGCTGATGTTGTAACCGTGGGTAACCCTGGTAATGTTGCAAATTCACGTTCCTCTCCGTATGCAGTACCGGCACTGTTTGTGGCGTATGCACGAACATAGTAGGTTGTGTTAGGAGACAACCCGGTCATGGTGCTGGTAAAGTTGCCAGTACCGCTGCCGTCGGTGGTATGACTGCCATTTATGGTTGGATTATGGCTTGTACTCCAACAAATGCCCCTTGCCGTAACAGCGGCATTACCGCTATTGTTAATAATACCACCGCATTTTGCTGATGTTGCTGTTATATCACTAACAGGTATTGTGACAATTGCTGCACTTGGATTACCAAAATAGATGGATTTGACTTCTCCCTCTGCTAATTCTTTGTCTCCCTTCCTCAGAACTGCGCAGTAATAGTATGTGGTATCATATACATCTGGCACTATTTCAACAAAAAATTGCCCAATGTTATTGGTAGGTTTGTTTTTATAAAAGTCATCCGATGAAAATGATGAAGACACAATCCATGAATCTTTTAATACAGAATCAAAACCCACCTTAAACGCACATTTCCAAGTGTTTTTACAACCATTGTCCTCTATACAGTATTCTCCAGAAAATGTGAGTCTTTTCACGTCAATATTTGCGTCAAGCGTATTGACGTACTTTATCTGGTCGAAGACAGGATCCTTTATGCATGCTGAGCATATGAATACGCATGCAAACAATAAGATTGTTGATATTCTATTCATCCTCTATCACCTCCATTTCTTCTTGTTTCTGTTCTTGAGACTGTTTTTGCTTCTGTTTTTTGCTGCCAAATGAATATCCAACACCAACTTTTATCTCGTTGGCATGACCTGATTCTGACAATAGAATCGAATAGCCCAATTGAAGTGTAAAACCTTTTATGTTACCAATAAGTCCTATCTCCAAATCAGCGCAATTGCCAAGGTTGTACTCACCTTTTGGATACTGTACCCAGTTGCCATCTGCAGTTTTATAGTTAAGCCCTCGGTATGCGTAGCCGGCTCCAGCGTATGCAAACACTGGTTTGGCAACTCTTATAACGCCTCCAACAGTGAACGATATTCGTGGATGCGACTTTTTGTTTGTTACAAAATACTGGTCCATCGTTCCATCAACATTTGCGGTGTGCCATTCAAGACCAGACATCGCATTAACATAAAATCCGCCGAATTTGCAACGGGCGTAAGTAAGACCCACGTTACTTGTGCCTCCAAGCAAGGTTAAGGAATAGTTCAAAACAATGCTGTTTGTCCACTCCAAATTCCGTCTATACTCACGACGTTCCTGACGTCTTTTCTCGGCTTTTTCTTTCGCAACACGCTCTGCTTCCAGTCTTTCTTGACGTCTTTTTTCAGCTTTTTCTTTCGCAACA
This sequence comes from Bacteroidales bacterium, assembly GCA_017618625.1. The sequence continues at coordinate 58,827 of JAFZTV010000030.1, forward strand.
CGCTCTGCTTCCAGTCTTTCTTGCATAAGCTTCTTTTGCCGTTCCCGCTCCTGCTGCTCATACAATTCTCTTTCAAGTCGTTCGCGCTCTCTTTCTTGCTCCTCGCGTTCGCGTTTTTCACGATGTTCCTTCTTTTCCTTCTTTATCGCACCGCCGCTACGATAGACACCCACCTGTGCCTGTGCGGCACCGGCGGTGAACGCCACAAGAAGCAACGCAACTATGATACGTTTCATAACTTAAAAATACTTTTCTTGTTCGAACTGGGTTCCGCACTACTATCTCCTTTATCTCCTTGGCCGTAGAATTTCAATATCATATCGGCATCGTCCTTAGTTATTGTACGGAAGTTTTTGTATACTGCAGGATAGCCTGTTACTGTAACTACAAGCACACCTTCTTTCTTAGGGTGAGGGGCTATCTCAAACATTGGGGCGACCATATCGTCAGCATGGAAATGCTTCGCTGTCTGGGCTAACGCCTCTTTTTTCCAGCCGAGCACAATGGACGACTCCTTGCCGTTATTGTTGGCTGATATGATTGACTTGATGTCTTTTTCCGAGATTTCCACTTCGAGTTCCACGCTGTACTCGATTCTTTCACTCTGCACTTCCATTTCAGCGGTTACAGGCTTGATGAAACCTGTACGCATAAGCTCCATGTAACGGGCGGTACTTTCACGATAGGTGTAAGTGTATGCAGACTCGCAGGATGAGAGTGTGACGGTCAGCAGTGCAATTGCTGCAAAATAGAATAAAGTTTTTTTCATTGTTGTGATGATTTTAAGTGAATAAATATGTTTGATGATTAGATGCAAATAAAAAAGAACCGCGAACTTTCATGCGGTGTCCGAGGTCCTAGGAAAACCTACTCCGTACGCACAAAAGCTTGCGGTCAAACGCAAGCGTTTCGTTTTTTGACGGAGTTGATGTCTAAAATTTCCTAGGTTTTGGACACTCTTAAAAAACTATTAACGCTTTAATTCAGATTGTTATGCTGTTGTTCTGTTTCTTCGTTTTTTATTTTGTTTGTTTATTTGCTTTGATTGATATGAAACCGCAAAGATACAAAAATATTTTGATTACGTTATTTTGGGGATGTGTTATCGTGTTGGTTTGTTGTTGCGAATTCGAAAATCAGAAACAACGGTTCTATCCATCTAAATATTTATAAGAAAGTGTTTGTTGGGTTGCGAAAGTATTCGTATATTTGTGGTGTGAAGCCGATTGGTATGAACATACGCAAGAATGTGCCTGTCAGGTTATTGTACAGATGCGTGTATTCAACCTTGCAGAATTTGCCGCTGCAACATGTTGATGTACAGCGATAAAGTGTCTTTACCTCCGTATCATCTCCGTATCAAAGCCGTATCAAAGCCGTTACCCCTCCAGGGTTCATCCAGGGTAACTTAATGGTAACTCCAAGGTTCATCCAGGGTAACTCCAAGGTGGCTCTAAGGTAACTCTAAGGTCGCAAGCGAAGCGATAAAGAGTTCCCCCAACTTCGCCCTTTTGCCCTTTTCGCAATCAAAACAACCAACTTAAGCGAAGCGACAAGTTTTTTTCGTGTTTTTCGATGTTCAAAAAAAATGACCGCTGACTGCCGACCGCTAAACATTCGTGTTTTTCGATGTTAAAAAACAGCCCAGTGGCGCACTTGAAGAACAAGTGTGTCCGTTTCAGTTTTTTTTCTTACTTTTGTAAATTATTTCACACTTATCCATACTATGGAAAACTTCATTGTATCAGCACGCAAGTACCGTCCCGACACATTCCGTTCGGTTGTCGGACAGGGGCATATCACCTCTACTCTGCAAAACGCCATAAAGCAGGGCAAACTGGCTCAGGCGTTCCTTTTCTGCGGCCCCAGGGGGGTCGGCAAGACTACCTGCGCCAGAATTCTGGCCAAAGCCATAAACTGCGAGAACTTCGGCGAAAACCTGGAGCCCTGCAACTCGTGTCCTTCATGCAACGACTTCAACAACGGCACCTCGATGAACATCTTCGAATTGGACGCCGCCTCAAACTCGAGCGTCGAGGATGCGAGGGAACTGATTCGTCAGGTTGCCATACCTCCGCAGACGGGGAAATACAAGGTGTATATAATCGACGAGGTGCACATGCTGTCGCAGAACGCCTTCAACGCGCTGCTCAAAACCCTTGAGGAGCCTCCGGCATACGCCAAATTCATACTCGCCACCACTGAGAAACACAAGATTATACCGACCATACTCTCGCGCTGCCAGGTATTTGACTTCAACCGCATCTCGCTGCAGGACATCGTGGACCACCTGGAATATGTGGCAAAGAGCGAGGGGGTGAACTGCGAGAAGGATGTGCTGCACCTTATAGCCCGCAAGGCCGACGGCGGAATGCGCGACGCGCTCTCGACCTTCGACCAGCTGGTGAGCTTCACGGGCGGCAACATGACCCGCGAGGCCTGCCTTCAGAACCTCAACATGCTCGACAGCGGCTACTTTTTCCGCATGGTCGATAACTTCCTGAGGGGCGACATTGCTTCGTCGCTACTGCTTTACAAGGAAATACTGGACAGAGGCTTCGACGGACAGCATTTCATCACGGGATTGAGCGAGCACCTGCGCAACCTGATGGTGGCTATAGACCCCGCCACACACCCGCTGCTGGAGGTGTCGGACAACGACCGCACCCTTTATGGCGAGCAGGCGGCGAAATGCGGCATAGGCCTGATACTGAAATATCTGACGCTGTCGAGCGACTATGAATACCGCTACCGCGACGCTGGAAACAAACGCCTGTTCACAGAGGTCTGCCTGTCGAGGCTTTGCTCGATTCAGGCGAACCTTGGCGGTCAGCAGGCGGCTGCCAGTTAGATTGCAAGAGCGCCGGAGGCGGGACATATAAGCAGTCAGCAGTCAGGTGCCAGCCGCACGGACGATAACAGCGGCCAGCAGGCTACGGCGGTTAGCGGCCAGCAGGTTGTTAATGGTCAGCAGGCAGCGGTTAGCGGGCAGCAGGCGGCGGCTAATGGTCATCAGGCAGCGGTTAGCGAGCAGCAGGCGGCGGCGCCAGCGATACTCTCGATGGCCGACCCCTATTCGGAGAAGAAAGACGCTACGCAACCACCGGCTGAACCATCGGCTGAAGACAACCCTCCGGCGGCGAAACCCGGATTGCTGTCGATGGCGACCCCATACGCCGACGCAGCCGTAAACAACGCGACTCCCAACGCAGCGGCTGCCGCCGTTGTAGAAACAGCATCGGAAAGCCAACACCTGACGCAAACGACGCTCGAAGACTATTGGGAAGTCATGTTCGCACCCGAGACGCTAGCCACTTTCTCAGAACCAGAAAAGGTGACCAACTTCCTCAAAGGGGTCAAACCCGAACTCGGCGACGACGGCAAATCGGTGGTAATCACGCTGACCAGCAGCTTTGCGGAGCATGAGGTGAAGAAGGTGCTGCCGGAGATAATGAGCCGGATACGCAGCGTAAGCGGCGAACAGGAGCTGACGCCCAAAATAGTGGTCAAGGCGGAGGAACGAGCCGCAAAGCCCTACAAGTCGGGCGAGAAATACGAGGCAATGTTGAAAATCAACCCGGCTTTGGCCGAACTTCGCAAAGTGTTGCAAGATATTGATATTTAGTTTTAAGTTTTAAGCTGTAAGTTTTGAGTTTTGAGTGGTCGGTCAACACGCAATAGAACAATAAGGCATTAACGAAATCATCTCATTTCCTTGGGTTCTACGTTCATAATACTTGGTTTGCTGATTTTCAGCGCCCACCTGTTTTCCGCCATCTTCAGCAAGCGGCGCATACCCGACGTGGTGCTGCTGATGGGTATCGGCATCATCGTGGGGCCTGTGCTGGGACTTGTACACCCCAAGGACCTTGAGAGCATCGGCGCGCTCTTTTCATCGCTCACCCTGCTTTTCATACTGTTCGACAGCGGATTGGACCTGAGCATCGACACCATACGACGGTATTGGAAGGGAATGGTGCAGGTGACCATCATGTCGTTCATACTCTCGATGGCGGCGGTGATTTGCTTCTCCCACTATGTGCTACATATCGACTGGCTTGCCTCGGTGCTGGCCGGCTCGATAGTGTCGGGTACAGCCGCCGCCATAGTAATCCCGCTCGTCAACCAACTCAAAGTGAGCGAGAAAGCCCGCATGGTGCTTACGCTGGAATCGGCAGCCAGCGGAGTGCTCTGTATCGTGGTGACCATAGCCACCCTAGAAATATCCACCGTACCCAACATGAGCGCAATGGGCATCACGGGGATGGTCTTTCGTGTGGTCGGCGGCATACTATTCGCCCTACTGCTCGGATTGGCCGGCGGCATTTTGTGGGCGGGATTGCTCGACAAGGTACGCAAGCTGCAGAACTCCATGTTCCTCACACCGGCCTTCGTATTCGTAATATACGGCATCGCCGAGATGCTGGGATATAGCGGCGCCATAGCTGCATTGGCCTTCGGCATAGTGCTGGGCAACGTGTCTTATTTCAGGATGCCGCTGCTCGGAGCCATGAAGCTCGACAAGATGCACCCCCTACGCACCGAAGAGAAGAGTTTCTTCAAGGAGATAGTTTTCATACTAAAGAGTTACTTCTTCGTGTATGTCGGCATATCCATACCGTTTACCAATCCAATGGAGCTGCTTTACGGATTGATGATAACCGTGGTGCTGTTCGTGTTGAGGTTCCTGCTGCTCTGCGTGGTGGGACGGGAGAACACCAAGTCGGAGCGGCTCGTGGTGTCGATGATGATACCGAAAGGACTTGTGGCAGCCGTACTGGCCGCCATGCCCGAGCGGGTGAACATAGAAGCGGGATATACCGTCATACCCGGCGCAACGACCATAAAATACATAGTTTATTCTGTGATATTCTGTTCGATAGTAATCACCTCGCTGCTGGTATTCCTGTCACGCAAGCAGCTGGTTGAGAACAAAGACCGGCAAACCACATTGAATTTCTAATTACGATGATACAATTCTATAAATTCGACGGAGCAGGCAACGACTTTGTGATGATAGACAACCGCGATGGAAAGATATGCCTCGACGCCAAACAGATAGAACGCATCTGCCATAGGCGTATCGGCGTGGGTGCCGACGGTCTGATACTGCTCGAAAGCCCCAAGACGGCCGACGACGGAGACTTTGTGATGCGCTACTACAACAGCGACGGACATACCGCCACCATGTGCGGCAACGGAGGTCGCTGTATCGTTGCCTTCGCCCACCTGCTCGGTGTTATCAGCAAAAAGACCACCTTCCGCGCCGACGATGGGATGCATACGGCCGAGATAGTGGTGTGGAACGATAAAGAACGCTACGGCCTTGTGAAACTCGGGATGAAAGAGGTGGCCACCGACGGCATAAGACGTGTGCTCGACGGATGGCTGCTCAACACCGGAGTGCCACACTATGTGCAGAGGGTGGAGGATATAGACTCTATAGACGTGAAGGCCGAAGGTTGCCGCCTGCGTCACCATCCCGACCTAGGGACAGAAGGCGCCAACGTGAACTTCATCTGCGACGCAGCAGACGGTTCTCTGATGGTGCGCACCTACGAACGCGGCGTCGAGGACGAGACTTGGAGCTGCGGCACTGGAGTGACCGCCTGCGCCATTGTGAGCGGAAACCACAGCATACGGACACGCGGCGGCGACTTCAAAGTTGAGTTCGAACCAATGGGAAATCGCTACGAGAAAGTGAATCTAATAGGACCAGCCGCCTGCAACTTTGAAGGGTGCGTGCCCGCACTGGGCGAATAAGTTACAAGTTTCATTTGTCTATTCACTAATCACACATGCTTTAGCATTGATGAGCACCGCTAAATAAAATTAAATCAAGCGAATAATTCACTAATCACTAAAAATGGATCTTTTCGGGAATACAGATATAAACGATGCACGGCTTCGGGTTGAAGAGCTCACCAAGCTCATAGACAAATACAACTATGAGTATTACATGAACGACACCTCGCTGGTGTCCGACTATGAGTTCGATGCCCTGCTGCGCGAACTTATCGACCTTGAGAAGCAGTACCCCGAACTGAAGAAAGCCACATCTCCCACACAACGAGTCGGCGGCGAGGTGAACAAGACCTTCCGCCAGGTGGAGCACCGGTTCCCCATGCTTTCGCTCGGCAACACCTACTCCATCGAGGAAATTGAGGATTTCGAGTCGCGAACCCGCAAACTCATAGGCGACCAACTCTTCGACTATACCTGTGAACTCAAATACGACGGCCTCGCAATAGGCCTCACCTATAAAGACGGCGTCCTCACACAAGCCGTCACACGCGGCAACGGCACCGTGGGAGACGACATCACATCCAACGCACGAACCATCACCACCATACCGCTTCAGCTGCAGGCTCCCTACCCTGCCGACTTCGAGGTGCGCGGCGAAGTGGTCTATCCCTTCGACGCCTTCGAGGAGATGAACCGCCAGCGTGAAATTGATGGTGACGAACCTTTCGCCAACCCGCGCAACGCCGCCAGCGGCTCGCTGAAACTACAGGATTCTCGGGAGTGTGCCAAACGAAAGCTGCAGTTCTGCGCCTATTTCGTCATGGGCAACGACCTCGACGACCCCATCATGCAGACCCACTTCGGACGTCTCGAAGCCGCCAAGCAGATGGGCTTCAAAGTGCAGCCATACATAAAAGTCTGCCGCAACATCGAAGAGATAAAAGCCTTCATCGACTACTGGGACACCGAGCGGTGGAACCTTCCCTTCGGCATCGACGGCATAGTGATAAAGGTGAACCAGGTGCCGTTGTGGGACCGAATGGGCCTCACCGCCAAGTCGCCCCGATGGGCCATCGCCTACAAATTCAAGGCAGCAAGGGTGTCCACCCCGCTGATTGACATAAACTATCAGGTGGGACGCACCGGAGTCATCACCCCAGTGGCGATTATGGAACCCGTGCAGCTGGGAGGCACCACCGTGCAGCGCGCCACGCTCAACAACGCCGACTTCATAGAGAAGATGGACATACACCAAGGCGACTGGCTGCTAGTAGAGAAAGGCGGCGAGATAATACCCAAGATTGTAGGCGTCGATATGGAGAAACGCACGGCAGCAAGCCAACCGGTGCAGTTCGTTCGCACCTGCCCCGAATGTGGAGCAACCCTCGTGAGAGAGGACGGGGAAGCCGGATTCTACTGCCCCAACCAAGACGGCTGCCCACCACAGATAGTAGGACGCCTCGAACACTTCGTAAGCCGCAAGGCCATGCGTATCGACAGCCTCGGAACCGAGCGACTCAAGATGCTCTACAACAGCGGCCTTGTACACAACATAGCAGACCTATACGACCTGCGCAAAGAGCAGCTTGTAGGACTGGCATCCGATGACCAGAGCGCATCAATCCAGGCCAAAGGAGCCGACAACATACTGGCAGCTGTAGAGCAGTCGAAGCAGGTCCCCTTCGAGCGAGTGCTTTTCGCACTCGGCATCAGGTTCGTAGGCGAAGTGGGCGCCAAGAAACTGGCACGCTATTTCGGCGACATCGACAGCTTGATGAACGCCACCGAAGCAGAGCTGGCACAAGTGGACGACGTGGGAGAAATAACAGCCAAACAGATTTATAAATACTTCCAGACAGAGGAGCACCGCCAGATAGTGGAGCGTCTTCGTGCCGCCGGCCTTCAAATGAAAAGCACGGCAACAAAGGTGTCCAACGCGCTGGATGGCAAGGTGTTCGTGGTAAGCGGTGTGTTCACCCAATTCTCTCGCGAGGAGATAAAGAGCCATATTGAGCAGCACGGCGGCAAGGTCAGCAGCTCACTTTCGACCAAGACCACCTACCTCGTCGCTGGCGAGAAGATGGGGCCAGAGAAGCTCAAGAAAGCCGAAAAGCTGGGAATACCGATTATATCTGAAGAAGAATATTTGGAGATGAGTGGTCGGTAGTTAGTGGTCAGTAATTAACAGTTATTTATGTGTCGTTTACTTCCAGTTGTGGCGTTCGTGATGCTTTTTGTCGGGGTGGCGGATTGTGTCCTTGCGCAGCAGAAACCGCAAGCCGAGTACACGGTATCGCTGGCAGCGGGCGGCACGGTGGCCAACAGCGCCGAACTCGACTACACCCGAGCCGTTGACTTCGGCATCGTGGGAGCCGTTGACTGGCGCATGACGGGTGACGAATACTGGAAACGGTTCTGGAACTATCCCAGTTTCGGCACACACATAGAATACCTGCACGCACTTGGCGGTATCGCCGGCGACAGGGTGGCACTCGCATTCCAGATGTACAACCCTATATGGGAGTCGGCTGGAGCGTATCCCCTACACCAGGTGTTCTGGTACACAGGTGCCGGCATCGCCATATTCACCGAACCATACGAGCGCACCCTCGACACACTAAACAAATTCATCGGTTCCTACCTCAACTGTATCTTCAACCTCGGGGCAGGTTACCGCGTAACGATTGACGACAACTCGGCGCTTACATTCTCACTACGCTTCAGCCACTCGTCAAACGGCTACATGCTCAAACCCAACAAAGGGCTCAACTTCATCCTCGGCACCGTCGGCTACAACTTCAAACCACAGGGCAGGAACGTGTTGTCCGCCTCGATGGCTGCAAACACCTCGATAGATTCAACCTTTCAGGATTCGACGTGCATAATACCCACTTCTCGGTTCAGGAAAGCGCACACACCGTTTATGTCGCATCGCGTGTGGGTGTCGTTCGCCCCAACAGCCGTGCAGTCGCGCTATATTGCCGCCACCAAAGACTACTATTTCGCCTACACGGGGCAGATAGGCTATGGGTTCTACATCAACCCCTGCATAGGTTTCGGCGCCAACCTCGACATCATGTACAACAGCAGCCACTCCGAGCGGCTATTCAACGAGTTCCACAAAGAGCCCTCACCGCCTTACCTCGGAGCTGCCCTCTCGTTCGAACCCAGGTGGGGCATCATGTCCGTACGCCTCTCGGTCGGATACTACCTGCGGCGTGCCGAGACGGTCTCGATACCATGGTATGAACGACTGGGTGTGTTCTTCCACTTCGGCAACAAAGTCAGCCAGTTTGCCGGCGTCACCATCAAAGCACACGCCGCACACGCCGACTACATAGAGTGGCACTACGGTATAGAACTGTTCATTAACCAACCGAAACGGTGCGTGCCCGCACAGGGCGAGGTTATTTTGTGAAGTTGTGAAATTGTGAAAATTGAAATCTTAACATATCCACATATCAACCTATAAACAAACTAAAACTTTGAAAAAACGAATCTTTCTAACCGGAGCCACCGGCACCATGGGATGGGCTGGGCTTCACGAGCTGCTCAACTATCCCGAACAATACGACGTCACCATATTGGCTCGTCCGAGCAAGAAAAACCAGAAGAAGCTGAAACCGCTGGAGGATAGAATCCATGTAGTGTGGGGCGACCTCGTAAACTATGACGATGTGCTGAAAGGGGTCACTGGAGCCGACTACGTGCTGCATGTGGGCGGAATGGTATCGCCTCAAGCCGACTACTACCCCGAAAAGACCCTGCGGGTGAATGTGAAAGCGGCGGAGAACGTTGTGAAAGCAGTGTTGGCACAACCCAACCGCGACGATATACGCGTGGTGTATATTGGATCGGTGGCAGAGACCTCCGACCGTAACGAACCTATACACTGGGGTCGTTGCGGCGACCCAGTCTTCGCAAGCAACTTTGACTACTACGCCGTTAGCAAGATTGCTGCCGAACGTATCTTTGCCGACAGCGGCATCCGACACTGGGTGAGCCTCCGCCAGTCGGGTATCCTCTACCCTGCCATCCTCAAGAACTTCGACCCCATCATGTTCCACGTTCCCATACGTGGAGTGCTCGAGTGGGCCACCGTCGAGGACTCTGGGAGACTTCTTGAACGTGTTTGTCGCGACAACGTGCCCGAATCGTTCTGGAACCGATTCTACAACATCAGCAGCGGACCACAGTACCGTATGACCAACTACGACTTCGAAACACGTGTGCTGAAAGCCGTCAGCTGCCCACGGCCCGAGAAGATATTCAACGCCAACTGGTTTGTGCTGAAGAACTTCCACGGACACTACTACCTCGATGCCGACAAGCTCGAAGATATCCTGCACTTCCGAGCGAACATCCCGCTGGGCGACTATTTCAAGCAGTTGGGCGCCGGTCTTCCCAAGATATTCCAGATGGCAAAGATAGTGCCTCCTTTCATTATCAAAGCCGCTCTCTGCATTTTGGCACACAAGAAGACCTACGGCACACAGTACTGGATACGCCACAACGACACGGCACGCATCAGCGCCTATTACGGTAGTCTTGAGCAGTGGCGTGCAATACCCAAATGGTCGGATTGGGACCTTTCGAAACCCGCCGACGCCGACAATGCCGTAAAGATACAGCACGGCTATGACGAAACCAAGCCTCTTGCCCAGCTGACGATGGAAGAGCTGCAAGCCGCAGCCGCCTTTAGAGGCGGACGACTGGTCTCCGACGCCTATTCAGGAGATCCGTCACAGCCGCTTGAGTGGGAATGTCACAACGGACACCGTTTCAAAGCGTCGCCCAAGCTGGTGCTCGAAGGCGGCCATTGGTGCCCCGAATGCTTCTCCGACCACTGGGACGGCTTCGACGACGTTGCCAAACACAACCCGTTCTTCGCACAAGTGAAGAAGTGATGAGTGATGACGATTATTTCACACAAAAACTGAACATTATGAAGAACACCTTAATCTGTCTTTTTGCCGCAGGAGCTATGGCGGCTTGCGGACATGCCAACCAAGAAACTCCGACATCAGAGCCGACGGACACCCAAACAATCGAAGTCTCGGAAACCGACACTCAATACGAAACAGACGTATTCAACACCAAGAGCGGCAAGAGCGTTAGAATACATGCACTTATGCATTCCTGCATCCGCATTGAGTACGACGGACGAGAGATAGAAATCGACCCCTGCAGCAATCTGAACGGGCGCACAGTGGATTATGCCTCGATGCCCAAGGCCGACTTTATCCTCGTCACCCACGACCATTTCGACCACTATGACGAAGCGGCGCTGCGACAACTCTCGAAAGAGAACACCCGACTGATTATGAACAAGACCTGCGTCGAGAAATACGGCAGCGGCACCGCGATGAAAAACGGGGACAAGGAAGTGCTTGCCGACGACATCGCCGTCGAGGCGGTAGCCGCATACAACACCACCGAAGGCCACAAGCAATACCACCCCAAAGGTCGCGACAACGGTTACATACTGACCCTCGACGGCTTACGCATATATATCGCCGGCGACACCGAGGTGATACCCGAAATGGACGCCATCAAGGAGATAGACATCGCCTTTCTCCCCTGCAACCAACCCTTCACAATGACGCCCGACCAACTGGTTGAGGCCGCCAAGAAGGTCAATCCCAAAGTACTGTTCCCATATCATTACAGCGATACAGACGTGAGCGGCATCGCCGCCCAACTCGAAGGGATAGACGTGAGGATAAGGCACTACGAATAAAACCAACGACACGAAAACGGAGGAATGATGACAATCGACACGACCGATATGTGCTCGCACCTGCAGAAGAAGCTGTTCGACTGGAACGACGTCTATCACCACATGAGGAACGGTTTTGTCTTGTTGTTTGTGCTGGCCATGCTGGTAGGCGGCAACAACGCTGCGACAGCCGCCGAAAAGGATTACACGAAGATGTTGTTCAAGCTTGGCAATATTGTAACCATCGAGATAGACATACCCGACGCAACATGGCTGGATATGCTCAGACATGCGTCTGACAAAGGGTATCGCAAATGTACGTTGGTCATCAACGGGGAACGGTTTGACGAAGTGGCCATACGCACAAAAGGTGCCAGCAGCTTGGATGATGTGACGGCCATGAACTCCGACCGCTACAGTTTCACGTTGAAGCTGGATAAATTCAACAAGGGGCAGAACTACCATGGAATCAGCAAACTGATGCTGAACAACAACATCTGGGACGCCACACAGATGAAAGACGCCATAGTGTACGACATGTGTCGTTTTATCGGACTACCCGCACCGTTGGCCAACTATGCCCGAGTGACACTGAACGGACGCTATTTTGGCTGCTACCTTTTGCTTGAGCCCATCGCCGATGACTTTTGTGAACGGAACTATCCGAACGAGAAAAGCAATATATACAAGCCCTACCACACACTTGCATATACGGGTGACAAGATGAAAAACTATGCCGAAATAGCCGATGAGGCCAAAGTGAACGGAGGAGAAGCGTCTATGAAACGTGTGGTGGCGGCATTGAAAAGTGTTGACGAAGGCAAGGATATTGAGTCGCACGTGGACATAGAAAGCCTTATGAAATATATGGCCATGCAAACAATCGTTGTCAATTTCGACTGCATGACCGGACACAGTGTTCAGAACTACTACCTTCGTGAGGCCGACGGCAGAATCAGTCTTATACCGTGGGACTACAACCTTGCGTGGGGCGGGTATCCCGATAGCGACGACTGCAGCGATGAAAATGAGGCAATGTGGGACGAATGGATGACATCGCTCACCGCCGCACAGCGCGACAGCATGAAAGTGGCCGAGATGGAGCAAATACGAAACTCTGTCGCCATGATTGTGAACTTCCCAATCAACACTCCGTTCACAGCAGACCTGAACCAGCGCACCTTTTTCATGAACCTCCTCAGCAACGAAAAGTGCAGGAAACTGTATTATGTTTATCTGGACACTCTATGCAGGCATTACATACAGGGTGGCGGATTGAAAAAAGCCATGAGCACCATAAAGCAAGAAATCGGAGCAATGGCGGGAACCGAAGCCAATGCGTTCTATTCGAACGAGCAGTTTCACAAGGCGGTGGCAACGCTCGAAACCCTGTTGCAGAGGAAGTCAGAGTCGGTGATTGGCCAGATTCACGGTACGATTCCATCGACTTGGGAGACACAATCCGCCAAGCCCCAGACACTCGTTCCCAGCGACGACATCGACTTGATTGAACTGGGTGGACTAATGTATTGACAACATGTAGGCGTTCAACCAATCCATTACTCAAACATTCAGCCAAGCAGACATTGATGACCATTGACACAACCGATATGTGCTCGCATTTGCGGAAGAAGCTGTTCGACGAGGACGGCGTCTATCACCACCTTTGGCTGGCGATGCAGGACGACCCCGAGCTGACCGCCGTAGTGCGCTC
>JAFZTV010000031.1 GCA_017618625.1 Bacteroidales bacterium
CTTTTCACCAATCGGCGTGTCAGGTTGAAAAAACCACCCAGCGTGGTGTTTACCACACTGTCCCACTGCTCGTCCTGCATAAACACCAGCAGGTTGTCCTGACGTATGCCGGCATTGTTCACCAGCACCGATATGTAATCATCTGGATGCGACGCATCCCAAGCTTCAATGGCAGCTTCTACATTGCTTGCGTTCGACACGTCCAGTTTCATCAGCTCGGCTTTGCCGCCTGCTGCTACGATACTGTCAACTACTTCTTGTGCGGCTTTCTCGCTGTTGTTGTAATTCACAATCACCGGGTATCCGTCCTTTGCCAGTCTCTCTGCAATAGCCCTGCCAAGACCTCTTGACGCCCCTGTTACCAATGCGTATTCCATAACTTAAAATTCTCTAAGATATTTTTCCACCTCCGCGATCTCTTCATAGAACGGAGTGTCTTCAACAAATGTCGGGATTATAGCGCGTACAGCATCGTAATGTTTCTTCGAAGCCGCACACAGCTTGTCGGCCTTCTTCAGGCAGTCGGTTGCCTGCGCCAAGGCAATGAAGTGTATTGCCATCACCTGATAGCAGTTGTCTATAACCTCTTTGCACAACAGCGCCGTGTTTGTTCCCATGCTCACTATGTCTTGGTTGTCGTTGTTGTTCGGTATGCTGTGCACATAGTTCGGCATCGCCAGCGTCTGGCACTCTGCCGTGGTGCTCGTGGCGGTGAACTGGCACGCCTGCATGCCGTAGTTCAGCCCTAGCACTCCCATGTTCAGGAATGGTGGCAGTATGCCGTTGATGCGGTCGTGGAACAGGTAGTTCAGCTGCCTCTCAGCCGTCATGGCCATCCTCACCACCGCAATCTTCACTTTGTCCTCCTCCAGCGAGATATAGTCGCCGTGGAAGTTGCCTCCGTGATACACGTTCTTAGTTTCGGGGTCAACAATCGGGTTGTCGCTCGCCGACTGCAGTTCCTCTTCCAGCACGCGTGCTGTGTTGTGCAGTGTCTCGTAAATAGGTCCCATTATCTGCGGTGTGCAGCGCAGCGAATAGTACGGCTGTACCTTGTGGCCGAAAGTGGTGTCTTCGGTATGGCCTCCGTTGTACAGTTCGTGTTCGCGGTTGAGCAGACATTTGCTGTCGGCCGACAACTCACGCATCATGCGTGCCACTTCTATCTGTCCCTCATGACGGCGGCATTCGTTCAACGGTGCAGCCATCAAGTCGTTATAGCTTGCCGCAATCTCGTTCATCCACACACTTGCCAGCACCGACAGGTCGAGTAATCGCTCTGCATAGTGTTGGTTCACGCAGGCTATGCCTGTCATCACCGATGTGCCGTTGGTGATCGAGAGACCTTCGCGGATATGTATTCCTATGGGTTTCAGGCCGAGCTCTTCCATCACGCCCTCTGTCTCGCGCCATTCGCCTTTGTAGTGCACCTTTCCCTCTCCGATAAGTGTCAACGCAATGTGGGCCAGCTGCACAAGGTCGCCGCTTGCTCCCACGCTTCCGTGACGGGGGATGAATGGGCATACGCCCTCGTTGATGAACGACACCAGCAGCTCCGCCACCTCGCGGTGTACGCCCGAGCGGCACTGCAGTATTGAGCCGAGACGGGCAATCATCGCAGCCTTCACATAGATGTCGTCCAGCGGTTCTCCCGCACCGGTTGAGTGGCTACGTATGATGTTGTACTGCAAATTCGACAGGAACTTGTCGTCCACTCTCCACTGTGCCATCGGCCCGAATCCCGTGTTGATGCCGTAAATAACCTTGTCCGACGAGAATTCCTTCAAAAAAGCATGGCAATCGTCGATGCCTTGCAGAACTTTGTCGTTAATGGTGATACGCTCTCCTCCAAAAAGGATTTTTTCTACGATAGGAAGCGTGAAATTGGTTACGTTTATCATTGTATGTGTGTGTTGCAAAACGTATATTTATATGGTTTCTAATATATTAATATTAACCATACGATATAAATAAATAGCAAAGTTACACATTTTCTGCAAATAAACAACAGAAAAGACGGGCAACCCTCATTGGGCTGCCCGTCTTGATTAAGTAGCGTGGCTTCTCTTACAGAACCTGGACGGGTTCGATGAGGCCTTTACCTATCTCGATTGCCTCTTCGTTCTGCGGGATGAGTCCCCAGTGACGCTGCGGCAGTGAGTGCTCCAGTCCTTCGTGGATGTACTGTTTATCGACGATGGGTTTCAGTTTCAGGAAACCACCGAGGACCACCATGTTGAACACCTTCGAGATGCCCATCTCCTGAGCCTTCGCGGTGGCAGCAATCTTGTAGATGCTGATGTCCTTGCGGGTGGGCTCGTGGGTGATGCCGTTCGGGTCGTAGATCAACAGGCCGCCAGGCTTCACGCTGCTCTCGAACTTGTCGAGCGACTGCTGGTTGAGGATGATGGCGGTGTCGAACTGGTTGATGATGGGCGAGCTGATACGCTCGTCGCTGATAATCACCGACACGTTGGCGGTACCACCGCGCATTTCGGGACCGTAGCTGGGCATCCAGCTCACTTCCTTGTCTTGCATTACTCCGGAATAGGCCAAAATCTTACCCATAGAGAGAACACCCTGTCCTCCGAATCCGGCTATGATTATTTCTTCTGTCATGTTTCTTGTTGTTTTTAGGTGATTAGTGATTGGTGATTGGTGATGAGACAATTGAACTCTACCGTTACATTTGACTATTCACTCATCACTATTCACTCGTCACTGATTATTAATTTTACTGCATAACGCTCAGCGGGTGGTCAACTGCGAGACGTGCCACATCGACGTTCTCGACGAGTTTGCCGTCAACCTTGATGTCTCCCACAGGGTAGTTGGGCATCATGTTGTCTTCCATCCACTTGTTGGCCTGTACCGGAGTCATCTTCCAACCGGAGTTGCAGTTGGAGAGGATCTCGACGAAGCTGAGACCTTTCTTCAGTTTCTGGTTTTCGAAAGCTTTGCGGATAGCGGCTTTGGCTTTGCGTACAGCTGCGGGGGTCTGCACACTCTGACGGGTCACATAGTAGGTGCCGGGCAGGGTGGAGATAAGCTCGGTGATACGCAGCGGGTAGCCGTTGATATCGACGCGACGGCCGTAAGGCGTGGTGGCGCTCTTCATGCCGATCAGCGTGGTGGGAGCCATCTGTCCGCCGGTCATACCGTAGATACCGTTGTTCACGAAAATCATGGTGATGTTCTCGCCGCGGTTGCAAGCGTGGATGGTCTCGGCGGTACCGATAGCTGCGAGGTCGCCGTCGCCCTGGTAGGTGAACACGAAGGTGTCGGGGTTAAGACGTTTCACAGCGGTAGCCAGCGCGGGAGCACGACCGTGGGCGGCCTCCTGGAAATCGATGTCGAAATAGTTGTAGGCCAACACGGAGCATCCTACGGGCGATACTCCTACTACATTGTCCTGAATGCCCATCTCGTCGATAACTTCGGCGACGAGGCGGTGGGTGGTGCCGTGTCCGCAACCCGGGCAATAGTGCATGACCGCGTCGGTGAGCACTTTAGTTTTGGTGTAAACCTCGGTGTAACCCTGGTTCAACAGCTCTTGTTTGCGAGCTTCTATATCTTGATTCATATTCTTCAAATTATTTTGTTGATACGTTGATATGCTGATATGTTGATATGTTTTTTCGCGTCGGATTTCTTATCAACGGATAAACCTATCAACTTATCAACGATTTACTTTATAATCTTGTTCTCAAGTGCCTCGAGTACCTCGGTCGGGGTGGGGATGATACCGCCGAAACGGCCGAAGTGTTCGGTCTTCACGTTGCACTCGGTTGCGAGACGCACGTCCTCGATCATCTGACCGGCGCTCATCTCCACGCAGAGGATACCCTTCACGTGTTTGGCGACCTCGGCCAGCTGTTTGGTCGGGAACGGGAACAGGGTGATGAGGCGGAACAGACCGACCTTGATGCCCTTCTCGCGAGCCATCTGCATAGCCTTCATGGCGATGCGGCTTGACGAACCGTAAGCAACGAAGATATAGTCGGCGTCGTCGCAGTTGAGCATTTCGTAGCGGACTTCTTTCTCTTTCATCTCGGCATACTTGGCCTGGAGTTTGTGGTTGAACACCTCCTGACGGGCCGAGTCGAGTTCGAGCGAGGTGATGATGTTGTGAGGACGGTTGGCGGGTTTGCCCCAGGTGCCCCACGGAGCGTTCTTGCGGCGCTCTTCTTCTGTCCAGCGCGGCACATAGTCGCGGGTGTAGAGCTTCTCCATGCACTGTCCAATAGCACCGTCGGAGAGGATGAGGACAGGGTTGCGATATTTGAAAGCGATGTCCCAGGCGTCGAAGACGAAATCGTACATCTCCTGGACGCTTGCGGGAGCGAGGGTGTAGAGCTGGTAGTCACCGTGTCCACCGCCCTTCACGCTCTGGAAGTAGTCGCTCTGCGAAGGCTGGATGGTGCCCAATCCGGGACCGCCGCGCATCACGTTGACCACCAAGCAGGGGATTTCGGCGCCGGCGAGGTAGGTGAGACCTTCCTGCATCAGCGAGATTCCGGGAGATGAGCTGGAGGTGGCGACCTTCTTGCCGGTAGCGGCACCGCCATAGACCATATTGATTGACGCCATCTCGCTCTCGGCCTGGAGAACTACCATTCCGGTCTCCTCCCAAGGTTTTTCGGCCATAAGGGTTTCCATAACTTCGGATTGCGGGGTAATAGGATAGCCGAAGTAGCCATCAGTACCGCTGGCAATCATTGCTCGGGCAATAGCCTCGTTGCCCTTCATCAGTTTCAGTTCTTTTGCCATTGTATTTTTTTGTTTTTCTGTTTAACACTTGATTTTGTAAACCGAGATAACGCCGTCTGGGCATACCATTGCGCAGCTGGCGCATCCGATGCATTTGTCATTCACGGTCTCGGTGTAGTTGTAACCCTTGCCGTTTACATTTTTCGACAATGCGATGCATTGCACCGGGCATGCGGCGAGGCATACTGCGCAACCCTTGCAACGTTCCGTGTCGATTACGATTTGTCCTTTAAATGCCATAGTTTTAGATTTATGTGATTAATAAAATTTGATACTTTCTTTCAAAGTCGGACTGCAAAGTTACGAAATTTTCTTTCTATATACAACTATAATTTTTTTACCTCATCTGCCATCTCTGTTTAATCTCTAAAAATCAATCTACTATGAATCCCATGCCCTCCACATCCCTATTGTCATATAGCAAACCCCGCAAACACACTAAGGCTTCACCTGCATACAATACAGTCCCCCCATGCTCTCAACCCCAACAGTACCTCCCCCCCATCTTGTCTATCAGTCAAACCACAGTAGGTCCAGAATAGGCGCAGAATAGGCGCAAAGTAGGCTCTGTATAGGCTCTGTATAGGGTCTGTACAGGGTCTGTAAACACCTGATGTGGGTCTGAAGTAGGTCTAAAGTAGGACAAAAGTAAATGCAAAGTCGGAGCAAAGTAAAACAAAAGTAAAAGCAAAATAGACCAAAAAGTAGGAGAAAGGTAGGCCAAAAGTAGGAGAAAAGTAGGCAAAAAGTAGGCCAAAAGTAAAACAAAAGTAGGAGAAAAGTAAAACAAAAGTAGGTGAAAACTAGGCGCCAATTTCTTCTTTGTGGGATGGATCTAAAACAAATCGGGGACGAAAAAAGTCCAATTGGACCCCCTTAGCCCAATTGGACATCTTAAACCTATTAGCCCTACAGCCCTCTTAAGTCAAAAAATCATTTTTTCCCTCCGCGGCCGTTGGGCATTGGTGCCGACGTGCGTCTTTTTATCAAGTCGTATGCCTGCCACTTTCCGTTGCGCTTTCTCAACTCAATCTCTCTCGAGTTGCGCTTCCTCGGTGTCTTCTTGTGCCACACCGCTGTCGCCGTTGTGTCGCTCGTCAGTTTCACATTCGTTATCCTCACCTTCGCTGGCAGGTCCTGTTCTATCACTTTCCTGTCAGTCTGTGCCAGGAGCGTACGGGCTGTCCCCAGCGTCTCTTTCTTTGTTTCCTCCGAGGCGTATTTCTCTGCCCTGTTCACATCGAAGTTCGCCAGCGACCACACATATTCGTATGCCACCTTCTTCACCGCCTTCTTCTCGGCCGATTTCTCGCATGCGCAGCTGCAGAAAAGCATCAGCGCGCATATTGAATAAACTGTTAGTTTCATAGTATTCTTTTCAAAACAAAAGCGACTACACTAATGTAGTCGCTTTTGCATGTTTATTTAAGACCTTTCAATGTCTATTAGCGACGACGTCTTGCAGTACCAGAAACAGTACCATCCTCGTTGGTCTTAACCTCGATTTTACCGCTGTTGACCTCAACTTTGGTATCACCAGCCTCAACTGATACACCACCGTCGTTGTTCTTAACCTCTACCTTAGGAGTAGATTTCTTAGCGGGAGCGGCCTGTGCGGGAGTCTCCTGAACGGCCTCGGCGACCTCTACGGGAGCCTCTTCTACGGTCTCCTCAACAACCTCCTCAACGGGAGTGCTGTCGATAGGTTCCTCAGCGGGTTTGTTGTTGTGGCAAGCCACGGTCAGACCCATAACTGCAACTGCAAGAGCGATGTTTCTTACGATAGTTTTCATGTTTTTTCTTTTTTAGAGTTATTTTTGTGAATTGATTATCTTCTTCTAGCTTTACCTTTTGCCTCGACGAGAGTAGTATCGACTGTCCAAGAAGCGTTGTTCATGGTAATCTTCAGGTCAGCGTTCTCTTCACCAGCCTTCAAAGTCTCAACAACTTCGGCGTCAATAGTGTGAGCCACCAAGTCGATAGCGGTGATTTCCTGACTTTTGGAATCGACATTCCATCTGGAAGCTCCATTAGCTGCTGTGTCAGCTTCGCCATTCTGATAGAAGAAGTAATAGTTGTTGTAGTTTCCAGCCGCGGTTCCAGTTTCACCATACACGAATGCACAGTTCAGGTCGTTGATATTGGTCTCGTAAGCTTCCATCAGAAGTTTCTGGTTCTGTTGGTTGCCAAGAACCTCACCTGCAGTCCACTGCTCTTTGTTGAACTTAACGGTCAGAGCGTCCTTCTCGGTTTTTCCTCCGCAAGAGACGAACATGGCGGCAGCAACACATGCTACAGCGCAGAATGCAAAAATCTTTTTCATTGTTTTGAAATTTTTAGTTAATAATGATTGATTAAAGATTCACGTTTTTTGTACTGCAAAGGTACAACTTATTTCGTTTTAACAAATTTTCACGCTTTAAATTTGTGTTAAGAAATATTAAAATTATCTTAAAATATTGATTTTCAATACTGTTTTTTCCTGTTCCAAAAACCACCCAAAACTGCCCAACCGCCCTATTATCACATATCTACGCCCTCACCTAAACCCGGTTTAAGCATCATTTTTGTCTTTTTCTTATATTTTTTGCAATCTCTCTCCCCCTGGTCAAAAAGAATTTTAGTCCTTTTCTAAATCCCCCGTCACCCTCTCCGGAAAAAATATAGTATCTTTGCAAAATCACATATTAATACATTTGTCTAATCACTATTCACCAATAACTAATCACTAATCACCAAACACCAATGAACCAAGTAATCGATTGCCTCTGCTCTCGCCGTAGTGTCCGCAGCTACACCTCTCGCCAAGTTAACCCCGACGACCTGCAGGCCGTCCTACGTGCCGGCACCTTCGCCGCAACTGCCCATGGCCGTCAAGACCCATGGATTGTCGCCGTTCAGAACCCCGACATCATCAAGCGCCTCGTTGCCATGAATGCCGCCGTAATGGGCACCACCGACAACCCCTACTATGGCGCCCCCACCATCATACTCGTCTTCGCCTCCGACCCTGCCGTCTGGCCCAACAGCCTCTACGACGGTGCGCTCGTCCTCGGCAACATGATGAACGCCGCCCACTCCCTCGGCCTTGCCTCCTGCTGGATTAACCGCGAGCGTGAAATGTTCGCCACCGACGAGGGTCGCGACCTTATGCGTAAATTGGGACTCCCCGACGGTCTTATTGGCATTGGCGCTCTCTCCCTCGGCTATGCCGACGGCGAACCTAAAGCTCCGAAAGAGCGCAAAGCGGGCTATTCCCGTGTCATTGCTTGATTGTGCCGCTTCCTGAAGGGGATGCGTAGCAGCAGCGTCTCAGCCGCCAGCATTGCCAGTGCTCCCAGCAGGAACCACCTCGTCAGAGACCGTCCTCCCGTCCGCTGGCGTATTAGCTCGTCCATAGGTTTCGCGCTGTTGTCGAACACCTCTACGTCCTTCGCCTCCAGTTCCTTTATGGTTGCCTTCAGCTCTTTCGCACTGCAGAATTCCATCTGCGACTCGCTGCGGCTGTAGTTGAACGAAAGACCCTGTTCCGCCTTCCCGTTGCTTAGGCGGTAGTTTCCCGCCTCCAGCTGCATCCCGTCGGCCATCAGGTACGAATGTTTCCCTGTGTGCCTTATCTCTGCCACCGTGGTGCCTTCCTCCCCCTCTTTTGCAAGGCTTGTCTGACCCTCTGTCGCAGCCGACCCAACCTCCACCGTCGCACCCTCCGCAAGCGTATAGTAAAGCATCGGTGTCGGACGGCTGTACAGCGCCATATTGTATATTGTGGGCACAAAGAGTGCCTGCTGCATGAAGTCGCCGTTAGTCGTTTCCAATGGTGCGGTGAACAGATAAACCACTCCTTCGCCGCATGGCACCGCCGCCAAATAGACCGCCCCGTTAGCCATCGTCAGTATCTCCTCGCACGACGCCCCGGCTGTGTTCCTCAGCGTGAAGTAACCTTTCACCGTCGGCAGCTCCACGTTTTCCTCCACCCGTCTGAACACCTGGTGGAACAGTGCCGCCTCGGTGTTGAGCCTCGTGCAGCTCGAAGTGTTGGTGTCGTACCCTTCAATCTGCGGCGCCCCGACGGCTGTCAGCAGGGTGTTGTACGACTCTATGTCGCAGTCGGCCGGAGGCGCAATCAGCAGTGTGCCGCCATCCTCCACATAGTTCCCCAGTGTCTGCGCCACTCCCGAGGTGATTGACTTCACCGATGTCAGCGTTATGAGTTCAATCTCATCGCTCTGGCTCAGGTCTGCCGACGCAAGTGTCGATTCGGCATATTCCGTTATCGAGTCGCCGTCAAACAGCCGTCTTATATATGTGTTGGCCGTACCGCCGTGAAGTGCCAGCACCCGCTGCCTATCCCTCACGTTCACGGAGAAATAAAGTCTGTCGTCAAAGGTTATCGGATAGTCCGTTAGCTCGACATATCCGTTCATCACACCCACCCCCCTCACTGTAAAGCTTAGTCTCGCCTCGGTCTGCGACTTCCCGTCCACATCCACGCTCGCCAGTCCTTTCTGTTCGCCGTTCACGTATAGCTTCACAGGCAGGCTCTCCACCCGTTTTTCTCCAGTGTTGCGCACCACCGCCGTAAGCCTTACCTCGCTGCCCTCGCTGGCCAGCGGCTCGTCGAGCCACACCGTGTCTATATATAGGTTTCCCTGTCCGGTAGCTCCCAGCGGCACCAGTGAATATCTGCATCCGCTCTCACTGTCTGCCGTTTGCTGCCTGCTGTCCGCCAAATCCCACGCTGACCGCTGGAAGTCCGAGATTACGTAAGCATGTACGCCCGACGACACTCCCGTCGCAAAGGCCGCCTGTTTCTGCATGGCGTCGCCTATGGCCATGCTCTGTGCCGACAGCTGTACTTCATCTACCGTCGCGAGGAATTCCTCTCGCGTCATCGACCTCCGCCGTTGTCCGCCGTTGTCGTTCGTGACTATTTGGAATCTTGTCTCCGCCGGATATGCCGCCGCTATCTCTCTCGCCTTCTTCTTAGCCTGTTCCAGCAGTATTCCCTCGGAGCCCTCGTCGCCCATGCTGTACGAGTTGTCGATATACACCGACACGCATGTCCCGCCGATGAGTGCCTGCTCCGACTGCTTCCTCACCTTCGGCTGTGCAAACGCCAGCACCAGCAGGGTTATCGCCAGTACCCTTGCCGCCAACACCAGCCATTCCCTCAGCCGTGAGCTGTTACGCTGTTCCGACTGCAGCTCCGAGAGCATCTCCGTATTGCTGAAGTACACCTTCTTGTAGCGACGCAGCTTCACCAGGTGTATTATTATAGGTATCAGCACCGCTACGAGCGCTATCAGCATCAAAGGATTGGCAAAATAAAGCATCTCAGTCTTATCGTTTCAAGATTACATACATTCACCCCTCACTGGTCACCATTCATATAAAATCGACAAACCTCCGTCAATCCGCACTCATCGCATTTAGGCTTCCGCGCTGTGCACACATACCGTCCGTGCAGAATCAGCCAGTGGTGCGCTAGGTTTGCCAGTTTCTTGGGTATGTGTTTTTCCAGTGTCAGCTCCGTCTCCAGCGGTGTCTTGCTGTCGTTGGTCAGGCCTATGCGGTTGGCCACCCTGAACACATGCGTGTCCACCGCAATATAAGGCATACCGAACATCACCGACGCTATCACGTTCGCTGTTTTGCGCCCCACGCCCGGCAGCCGTTCCAGCGACTCCCTTTCCGACGGTATCTCGCCGCCGAACTCGCTGCACAGCGCCTGCGCCATCCCCACCAGGTGGTGGCTCTTGCTGTTTGGGTACGACACCGACTTTATCATCTCATACACCTCCCGCTCGCCGGCCTTCGCCATCTTCTCCGCCGTGGGATATTTCTTGAAGAGTGCAGGCGTCACCATGTTCACACGCTTGTCCGTGCACTGTGCCGAGAGAATCACTGCCACCAGCAGCTCGAAGGCGTTGCTGTATTTCAGCTCCGGCCCTGCGTCAGGCCGCGTAGCCATGAAATATTCAATCACACGCGAATATCGCTCCTTAGTGGTCATAGTTCATCAAAATCGTTTGTTGCTTCTCTAATCCACTCGTCACAGGTCGCTTTTCACCATCACCGCCACAACTCCGTTATGGTCTGACAGGTCGCTATCCAGCCGTTTGTAGGCCAGGGTCTTCAGCTCCTTCGAATGAAAGATATAGTCTATGCGGTATTTCGGGAACGCTCCGTTGTAGGTTATCCCGAAACCGCTTCCCTGCTCCACATACGAGTCTTTCAGTTTCTTGCTTACCTTATAATATAGGTGTGACGCTGGGGTATCGTTGAAGTCGCCCGCTACAATTATTGCATGCGGAGCCTCCGACACCACTTCCGACAAGTCTTCTTTCCATTCCTCTTCATGGTTCAGCACGTTCCGCTTTACTTTCGAGAACAGTTTCTTCGTCTTTGCGGTGTCAATGTCGTTGTGTCTTATCTCTTGCAGCACCTCTTTTTCTTCCATCCCCAGCGAGTACGAACTCATGTGTACGCACACCACCCTAACCTTGAAGTCGTCTTTCGTGATGTCGGCGTATATCTTGCGTCCGCTCTTGTCTATCTTGTGTACATAATCTATCTTGCAGCGCGAGTATATCGAAGCGCCGTAAGGCCGTCCTCGCCCATCGGTTTTTGCGCTGTACTGGTGCGTGTAACCCATCGCTTTCAGGCTGTCCGACACCGAGAACTTGTTTCCGTCCAACACCTCCTGCGCACATATCACGTCCGGCTCTGTCAGCCGCACTACGTCCACAAACCGTGCCGCGTTCTCCGCTTCTTTGCCATATTCTTCCGTCTTTCCGTGAAATCCGTGCAGGTTGTACGACATTACCTTCAGCTCGTCGGCCTTCGACCTTGTCTCCGACACTGGCGGCTCCGATGTCCCGCCTATCTGCACAAACAGAGGTATCATACCGCAACGTAGCAGTATCGCAACCAGTGAAATCAAGAACTCCCACCGTTTGAAAAACAACCACAATAGCACACACAATGCGTTCAACATTACCAATGGAAAGAACCCGTAGCTCATCAGCGAAAACCACACACACTTCGACGGAGCAATCCATCCAGCAATGCTTGACATCAACAACGCAATGACTAACAGTGCATTGATAACAATAAAGAATATCCTGATAACTTTCCGCATGGCCTGCAAAGGTACTCAAAATTTACCATACAGCCCCAAATATAGTAAATATGCTTCGGAATATCATGATTTTTCATTGATTCAAACCATTCCAGTCAGCTTTAATGATTCTCGATAATTGTCTAATAATCATTAGTTATCTTTAGTTGTGTTGAAATAAAATCACATTTTTTTTGTCAGTATAAAAAAACTTTGTACTTTTGCAACCGCATTTGGCAAGAAAAAGAGTTCTTTTACATCGTCAAGCAAAACGGTTCGGTAGTTCAGTTTGGTTAGAATACATGCCTGTCACGCATGGGGTCGCGAGTTCGAGTCTCGTCCGGACCGCCAAACAAGGCTCTCTTACGAGAGCTTTTTTTATGCCCAGACCCTGGGGCTGACCGGTTTTGACAGCAGCGTGAGGGGACGGTAAGCATGCAGGCTCACGCATCAGAAGCCTTGAAAACCGATGCATAACAATAATTGGCGAAAATAACTACGCTCTTGCTGCATAACCGAAGCACAGTAGGTTAGCTTAATCCCCGCGACAGTCGCAGGGACAAGACATCTCCCGGAGGCCCTGCCCTCTGGCGTCCGACAAGGAGGTGCTCAGAAAAGAGGGATAACCGAAGACCCGCCTCGTGTCAACGGCGAAATTCTAGAGGCTAAGGCTGGCGTTGGGTGCCGATGTCCATCACCCGCTCGAAAACCAATCACCGGATAAGCATGTAGAAAGCTTTTCTGTCAACTGTTTGGACGAGGGTTCGACTCCCTCCAGCTCCACAAAGAATGAGGCCGCCTGATTTCCCAAGCGGCCTCTTCCTTTTCTCTTAGCCAAGGTCTTTTCGGAGTTTTCGGAGCAGCTCTTTGTGTTCTGGCGTCACGCGGTAGCTCTCTAGGGCTTTCTGGATGCTTTTGCGCTTCACCCAGTCGTCGGTGACGTTGTTTCGAAGGCATTCTACCGCCGCATCCCACTGCTTGGCGAGGGCGGTGGCGAAATACCACGCCTGCATCATCTTGATGTAATACTCCTCACGCCGGATTGTTGCCACCTGCTTTAGCTGAGACGCTTCGAAGCGTTTGTCGAGGAAGTGCCGCATCAGCATGGAGATGCCGAAGCGCACGGTGTATTCGTGCTCGGCGGATGTCCATTGCCCAATGTTGGGCAGCAGGCGTTCGGCCTGACGGGCGAAGGCTTTGGGAGAGAGCGAGTCGCAGACGGCCCAATTGGTCACATGGGGCAGGAAACGCTCGGTTTCAGAGAGAGCTTGGGCGAAGTCTTTCATGCCGCAGAGAAGGTAGGCGTGCAGCATGTTCTCCTCGTGCCAACGGTGGGGCAGCGTGCGTAGGAACCATTCGGCATCGCCGGACAGCTCTTTAGCCAATCGCTTCAAGTCGGGCGCTCGCACCCCGAGGATGCTCTCCCGTTCGATGTTGGGGATAAGTTTTGCGCCAAATTCGGCGTATTGCTCGTCGCAAAGGCCTTTCAGCTGTTCGTCAAGCTTCTTGGCTTTCCCAGAAGTCCGCATGTTTTATATTGAGTTTCTTTGAATCGAACACGGGCTCCTCGCCACGTTTCTTCGACTGTTCGTATTCCTTCAGGGCTCGTAGTGCTTTGGGCGAAAGCAGCAGTATGGCTACTAAGTTTATCCACGCCATCGCACCCACTCCGATGTCGCCCAGCGTCCACGCTATCCCGCTTCCTGTCACCGAACCGAGAAAGACGGCGGTGATGGTTAGGGAGCGCAACACCCAGATTGCGGCTTTCTCGCTGCGGTCGTCTCCAAAATGAAGCTCGGCTGCTTCTAATGCGGCTTCCGCATGTCGCTTCTCGGTGTCGTCCATGTGCTTTGCTTTGCGCTGCAGTCGGCGGCGACGCAGACGGCTGAAGAGATAGACGAGGTTCGTCTCGGCATAGTAGTAATAGGCCATGATGGTGGTGAAGGCAAAGAAGAAAAGTGCGATGCTTATAACGACGTCAGCTGGCTTGGCTCCGATGACGGTGGCTAGCGCTCCCGATGTGTAGAATACTCCAGGTTCGCCTTCGGGTGCGTCGGGGTTATGTACCAGGTAGGACACATTGGTCTCGCCTCCTGGAAGCATCTGCACTTGGTCGATGATGTTGTAGGTCTGGCAGGCGAGAATCATCATGGCTGTGGCGGTACATACTAGAAGGGTGTCGATATATACCGAGAAGGCTTGTACGAGACCTTGCTTCACAGGGTGGCTCACCTTGGCGGCAGCCGCCACGATAGGGCCTGTTCCCTGTCCGGCTTCGTTGGAATAGATGCCTCGTTTCACTCCCCAGGCGATGGTGCTGCCAAGAATGGCGGCTCCCACCTGACTCGCACCCACAGCGCCTCGCAGCATCTCCATAAAGACTGTAGGCACCATATCGTAGTGAACGGCAAGTACCACTATGGAGAGGATGATATAGATGATGGCCATGAATGGAGCTATAATCTGTGCCACGTTGGCTATGCGCTTCACGCCGCCGATGATGACTAAGGCTATAAGCAGCGCCACCGCGATGCCTACAATCCAAGGTGCAAGGTCGAAGGTTCTCGACATTGACATGGCGATGCCGTTGCACTGAACAGGCGGCATGAAGAACCCGCAGCCGATGGCCGAGATGATGGCGAATATGCTGCCGAAGAAGGGGCTTCGGAGTCCTTTCTCGATGTAGTAGGCGGGACCGCCTCGGAACTGCCCATGGTGGTTCTCCTTGTATATCTGTGCCAGCGTTGCCTCGACAAAGGCGCTTCCCGCTCCGAAGAAGGCTATCACCCACATCCACACTATCGCACCAGGGCCGCCGAAACCGATGGCTGTGGCAACTCCCACGATATTGCCTGTGCCCACACGTCCAGATAGCGCCATAGCGAAGGCTTGGAATGACGAGATACCCGTCTTCTGAGTCTTGTCGGTGTTGAAAAGCAGGCGGCACATCTCTCCAAAGCGGCGGACCTGAACAAAGCGTGTGCGTATGGAGAAGTACAACGCCGTCAGCAGACACAATCCCACCAACGCCGGACTCCACACCCAGCTATAGATCGTCTGTATGGCCGACGTGAGCCATGTAATGGAAAGTATATCACACATGTATAGTAAACGACAAAGCGACTGGTTTATTGTTTCGCAAAGATTCGTATTTTTGCATTCCGATTGCGCAGTAAGCGCTGATGTATTTAGTTGAAAAATAGATGAAAAATATAGTTATAATTGACGGAGGTCCGAGAAAAAACATGAACACGGCGGCTATGGCCGAGGCATTTGCAGAGGGTGTGCGCGAAGGCGGAGGCGAGGTGCAGACGTTCCGTCTGTACGACATCGACTACAAAGGATGCCGAAGCTGCCTGGTGTGCAAGCTGAAGGATAGGCTTTACAGCGATGTGTGTGCGTGGAAAGACGGGCTCACCGAGGTGTTGAAAGCCGCCACCTATGCCGACGGGGTGCTTTTTGCTTCGCCTGTCTATTTCGGACGTGTGACAGGCCAGATGGAGTGTTTTGTGGAGAGGCTCACTTTCCCGTGGCTGAGCTACGACGACTACCGTCTGCTGCCGCCTAAACGCATACCGTCGGCGGTTATATACACTATGAACGACATCTCGGACAACCGTCGGGGGCTGCGCTCGTTCGAGCTGCTGGTGGGCGGGTTCTACGGCGAGCTGCCGGAGAAGGCGGTGGCGTACAATACCTATCAGGTCGAAGACTACGACCGCTACGCGATGGCGGCGCACCCGAAGGATGTGAAAGAGCAGTGGCGCAGAGAACACTGGCAGGAAGACCTGGAAACCGCCTGTGCCCTGGGAAGGCGGATGATGGAAAGGGTCGGTTGAGACCGATTTATATATATTTTAATAAATTGTTCGCAAGTGCGTATTTTTTTCGTACCTTTGCATTCTATATCTGTTGTGCTTTCAGGCGTAGCAGATGGATTGATAATGAGTTTAACATATTTATTCCCAAAGAGATGGAAACGATTAAGATGAAGTTGATCTACCCGAAATGGCAGAAATTGCGCGGGCAGACGACGTTTAACCTGCCTCCCCACGGGCCTGTGGCGTATGCTGCCACACTGCCGGAGTATGTGGATATTTCGTTTACGGACGAAAACGTGGAGGCGATTGATTTTGACGAAGAGTGCGACGTGGTGTCGCTGTCGGTGATGTTGAGCACGCAGGTGAAGCGTGCGTGGGAGATTGCCGACGAATACCACAAGCGCGGCAAGAAGGTGCTGGCGGGCGGTATCTCGGCGATGCTGCACGCAGAGGAGTTTGTGAACCATGTGGACAGCCTCTTCCTGGGCGAGTCGGAGGGTCGGTCGGAGTTGCAGCTGCAGGACTGGAAGAACGGCTGCCTGAAGAAGGTGTACAACTTCATGGGTAACCAGCCTCCGATTGAGTCGGTGGGTCCGTGCCGCAGGGACTTGTACAAGCGCGACCTGTATAACCATAAGGGTGTGCAGATGGTGGATCTGTTCCACGCTTCGCGCGGATGCCGTTTCAGCTGCTACCCCTGCGCGGTGTCTTACCTGGGCGGCAGAAAGTTCCGTCCGCGTCCGATTGACAAGGTGGTGGAAGATATGGCGGGCATAGACAACAACCGTTTGTTTATAGTCGATAACTCGCTGGCACAGGACAAAGAGTGGGAGAAGGAGCTGTTCAGAGCCATCGCTCCGCTGAAGAAGAAATGGATAAGCCACACCATAGAGGACGACCTGGAGGTGCTGGACCTGGCGGCAAAGGCGGGTGCGTGGTATGTGTATCAGGCGGTGTATGACACGTCGGACTATATCAAGGAGCGTGTGAAACGCTACCACGACTACGGCATAGGCGTGGAGGGCACCATACTGCTGGGATTGGATAACCAGTCGGTCGATGACTGCAAACGGCTGGTGGATTTCCTAGGCGAGATAGATCTCGACCTGGCAGAGTTCACAGTGATGACGCCGTTCCCGCACACGAAGGGATATGACGACCTGCTGAGACAAGGACGTATATTCGACTTCGACTGGAACCACTACAACGCCGGTCAGGTGGTGTTCCAGCCTGCCAAGATGACTCCCGATGAGTTGCAGGATGTCTATGAATATGCGTGGAAGAGCTTCTACGCTTCGGAGACGCAAGAGTCGAAGATGTTCCGCCTGTTCTGCAACGTGGCGCTGCGCGAGATGGAAGAGGGCACCTACGTGCCTCGCAACCGCGCGCTGGCGAACAAGTCGTTCGGCAAGGATGTCGATAGGACGGCACCGCATCAGAATGTGTAGTTTTTAGTTTCAAGTTAGAGTTCCGATAAATAGCTATGAAAGTATCAGAAAGATATTACGACGAGATATTCGAGTTCAAGGGGCAGTGGGACATGCCTTCGACGTGCGGGTTGAAGATACGCACGGTGGACGGGAAGAAATATGTTATAGTGACCGAGCTGTACCAGGACAACCCGGGTACGTCGGTGACCTACGCAGGACGCTCGCTGGCGGATCAGATATGCGAAGCCAAGGGCTTCAAGCTCGACGAGATAGTGTATCTGGAATGCAACCCTAACACTAACTCGAAGCTGTCGTTCTACGACGAGGAGTATTTCGAAGTGGACTTCAACGCCGACAAGCAGCACATGTACCGCCGCCTGTCGGCTGAGGAGGTGAAAGCAATATTGGGCGACGAGGCTGAGGTATGACTGCGGAGGTGATAAAGATGGGAGCCCTGGTGTGCCTGCAGAGCGGACTGCTCGCGGGCGGTCAGGTGCTGTTGAAAATCGCCATGAAGGCGTTGCCTAAGTTCAGCTGGTCGTGGGCTTATTTCAAGGCTGTGGTCACCGACTGGTGGCTGGCGGCGATGGGTGTGTGCTTCGGTCTTGCGACGGTGCTGTGGCTCTACATACTGAGGCACTATCCGTTCAGCCAGGCTTACCCGCTGACGGCTATGGGATACATCTTCGGGATGGTGGCGGCAATACTGGTGTTCGGCGAGGATGTGCCTGCGGTGCGCTGGATTGGCGTGGTGCTGATTGTGGCGGGTTGTTTCTTTATCATGAAATAGTTTCAACTTTTAAGTTTATAGTTTCAAGTATGAGAAGAAATGGTTTTGGTTTGTTGATGTTGTTGGTGACGGTTTGGGGCAGTGTGTGTGCGCAGGCGCCGCGTGAGCTTACGGGCAAGGAGCGCACGGCTGCGGTGGCGGAGCTGGAGACAAAGACCAAGGCGATAAAGTCGTTCACGGGACAGTTTAGGCAGACTCGCGAGACCACGATGCTGAAAGAGAGCGTGGAGTCGAGCGGACGCATAAGCTTCAAACGCGGCGGGGCGATAAAATGGGAATATTTGAAGCCACAGGCCAAGGTGATTGAAATCAAGGGCGAGACGCTGGCGGTCGATGGTGTGAGCAGCGGCAGGGGAAACCGCATGGCAAAGGGCATAGCTGGTATGATGAGCGACATGCTGCAGGGAGGCAAGGTGGCGGACGAGAAGGTGTTTGACTTCAAGTTGTATGACGAGGGGAAGAGCTACAAGCTGGCGGCCAAGCCGAAACGCCGCGACATGCAGAGGATGATGTCGGCGGTGGACATCACATTCGCCAAAGGCGACGGCTCGGTGAGGAAGATGATACTGACCGAGAAGGACGGCAACCGCACGACGATAGAGTTTGACGATTTGAAAATAGAAAAATAGAGATTGGTGATTAGTGAATAGGCAATAGTAACATCGAGGACTTAGAATGAGGTTTTGTTCAATCATAGCTACTTACAACAACCAGGGGACCTTGGCGGGGGTGATAGAGCGCACGCTGGAGGCTATAGAGGGGCATGTGATAGTGGTGAACGACGGATGCACCGACAGCACGGCCGAGATACTGGCGGGATATGCCGACAACGAGCGTGTGAGGGTGGTGTCGTATGAGAAGAACAGGGGCAAGGGATATGCGCTGTGCGAGGGTTTCGAGGAGGCGCGCAAGATGGGTTATGAATATGCGGTGACGCTCGACAGCGACGGGCAGCACTACCCTGAGGATATATGCAAACTGACCGCAGAGGCGGAAAAACTGATGGCTGCGGACAGCAGGAAATTCATAGTGGTGGGCAGCCGCAACCTCTCGGCCGACGGAATGCCGAAAGGCAACCGCTTTGCCAACCGTTTCGGAAATTTCTGGTTCCACGTGCAGACGATGCAACCGCTCAGCGACACGCAGACGGGTTTCCGTCTCTATACCCTCTCATGCCTGCCCAACCGCAGGTGTATAACCAACCGCTACGAAGCGGAATTGGAGATGCTGGTGTTCTCGGCATGGCGCGGAGTAAGGCTGTGCGAGGCTCCTGTGAGGGTATATTATGCACCGAAAGGGGAGAGGGTGAGCCATTTCAGACCGTTTGCCGACTTTATGAGGATTTTTGCGCTCAACACATTCCTTTTCTTCGCCGCACTGTTTTACGGCTACCCCTCAATGTTGATTAGAAAGAAATGACGAAAGCAATACTTGCCATATACGACTATTTTGAACGTCACCGCTGGGTGGCGGCATTGGTGTTGGCGGTCGCTGTGGTGGCGTGCGTGCTGCTCAGCTTGAGGCTGAAATATGGCGAGAACATAGCCGACTTCCTGCCGCAGAGCGAGGAGAACGGACGCTATACTAAGGTCTATAACCAGCTCGGCGACCAAGGCAACGTGACGGTTTTGTTTAAGCCGTCAGGTGCGTGCCAGCACGGGGAGATAAATAGCAGTCAGCTGTCAGCGGTCAACGGTCAGCAGTCGGTGGTGGAAGCCATGGAACTGTTTGACGAGGTTTGGCAGTCGGAGGTGTGCCCGCAAGGGTCGATAAATGGCGATCAGGATGAGGTGGTTTTAGAATGCCGTATGGATGAGAGCCGGGTGCTGGACGCAATGGACGCCATTGGCGAGAACATCGCGACACAGCTCACCAGGGAGGACTATGACAGGATAGACTCGCTGCTGGAGCAACCTGGATATATTGACACCTGCCTGAGGAACATAAAACAGATGCTGGCGTTCCCGATGTCGGCGATGGCGCTACAGGCTATAGCATCTGATCCGCTGAACCTTTTCTCGCCGGCATTGCAACGTCTTACGGCACTTGGCTTCGGCGAGAAATACAGCGTAGAGGATGGCTTCGTGATGGATACCGCGGGTAACGGCTATGCGTTCATACATGTTCCATACGCTTCGTCGGACACACGGGCATACGGAAGGTTGGCAAAACAGATAGAGTGGGTGGCCGACTCGGTGGAGAGAGAGGTGGAGGGCGTGGAGATAAGCGCCGTGGGAGCAGGGCTCATAGCCGCCACCAACGCCAGCCAGATAAAGAAGGACAGCTTCATAGGACTTGCCATCGCCGCGGTGCTCATCATGGCGATACTGATTTTCACTATGGGGCGCAAGCGGAATATCGTGTGGCTGGCGGCGAGTGTGGCCATAGGATGGCTTTTCGCGTTAGGCGTTATAGCGCTGTTGAAGCCGAGCCTCTCGGTGATAGTGATAGGCATCGGGTCGGTGCTGATAGGCATAGCGGTGAACTATCCGCTGCACTACCTCGACCACATACGCGACCACACGGACAAGAGGGAGTCGCTGAAAGAGATGGTGGAGCCGTTGGTGACGGGCAACATAACTACGGTGAGTGCATTTGCCTGCCTGATGTTTGTGAAGGCGGAAGCTATGCGCGACTTGGGACTTTTCGGCGCCTTGATGCTGGTTGGAACCATCGTCGTGGTGATGATATGGTTGCCGCATGTGGCGGTAAGCGGTGCGAGCCCGCACAGGACGATAAAGCAGTCTGGTGCGTGTTTGCACGGGGAGATAAATAGTGGTCATCGGTCGGTTTGGAGAGTTGTTCTGTTTGTGGCGGTGGTGCTGCTGACGGTGGTGTTCGGCTGGCTGAGCACGCGGACGCAGTTCGACGCCGACCTGCACAACATAAACTACATGACGGTGCAGCAGCGCGAGGATTTGAAACTGCTGAGCGGCGAAGGGGAGAAACGCACGGACAAGGGCGTGATATACGTGGTTTCGGAAGGCGAAAGCATGGACTCGGCGCTGGCGGCCAACGAGAGGCTTATGGAGCCTCTCAAAGGCTTCAGGGTAAGCGGTGTGGAAGGTCTGCTGCCTTCGACCGAGAGACAGGAGGAGTCGTGGGAACGCTGGAACGGTTTCTGCGAGAAAAACAGCGGACTGGCCGAGACCGTGAGACGCAAGGCAGCGGCGATGGGATTTTCCGACGGTGCGTTTGAACCGTTCTATGAGCGGATGGAGCTTCCATACGAGGTGTGTGACATCGACAAGAAGGCACCCGAGATAGTGGAGCTATGCGCAGGGCATATCATAAAGAGTGACAATGGTGTGTCGATAGTGAGTTTTGTGGAGGTGGATAGCAGCGAGGTGCAGGCCACCAAGGCCATGATACGCGAGGCTGCGGGCGAGGGGAACTTCGCCTTCGACGTGTCGGACGTGGGGTCGAACCTGGTGAACGACTTGCAGGACGACTTTAACTACATACTCTACGTCTGCGGGTTTGTGGTGTTCTTCTTCCTGTGGCTGTCACTGGGACGCATAGAGCTGGCCATACTTTCGTTCATACCGCTGACGGTGGGTTGGCTCTGGATTCTGGGCATGATGGACATAGCGGGGGTGAAGTTCAACATAGTGAATATAATACTCGCTACGTTCATTTTCGGACAGGGCGACGACTACACGATATTCATCACCGAGGGTTTGATGTATGAATATGCCTACGGCAAAAAACGGCTGAAGAGCTATAGGCGCAGCGTGATAATCTCGGCGGCGCTGATGTTTGCGGGCATAGGAGTGCTGGTGTTTGCCAAGCACCCGGCCATGCGCTCGCTGGGCGAGGTGGCGGTGATAGGCATGTTCACGGTGATATTGATGGCGTGCTACCTGCCGCCGCTGATATTCCGTTGGCTGACGATGCGGAAAGGGGTGCGCAGGGAGGTGCCTGTAACGCTTGCGAGACTGGTATATACGGTATATGCTTTGGGTGTGATGGGGGTAGTGTCGATGTTGATAGTCTCGCCACTGACGTGGCTCTACAGGCTTTTCGCCGGCAAAGGCGAGCGGGCGCAGCTTTGCTATCATCGATTCCTGCAGTTTATGATGAAGGTGGGCTTGAAAATGCTGCCGAAGGTTAAAACCACGGTGGAGAACCCGCACGGCGAGTGTTTCGACAAGCCGGCTGTGATAGTTGCCAACCACCGCTCGCATCTTGACTTGGAGGCGGTGCTGATGCTGCACCCGAAGATAGTGGTGCTGACGAACGACTGGGTTTGGAAGGACCCGCTGTACGGGGTGGTGATAAGATATGCGCAGTTCTATCCTGTGAGCAAGGGCTACGAGCAGCTGGTGCCGAAGCTGCGGAACCTGATAGAGAGAGGCTATTCGGTGATGGTGTTCCCAGAGGGTACGCGCTCGGTTGACGGCAGGATAGGGCGTATGCACAAGGGAGCGTTCCTGCTGGCCAAGGAACTCGGGGTAGATATACTGCCGCTGTATATACACGGTGCGGGCGATGTGATGCCGAAGAACGACATACTGTTGAGAGAGGGCAAAATAACGATGGAGATAGGGCAAAGGATAGAGTACGAAAGCTTCCGCGACACGGATGCGCAGACGATAGCGTCGAATATGAGGGTGCACTACGAGGAACAGATGGCGCGGATGGCGGAACGGATAGAGGACGAGCGGTATTTTATTCCATACGTGCGATACCAATACCTATACAAAGGTCGCGACATCTACCGTCGCTGCCGCAAGGCTATGAAGGATATCGAAGGGCAGTCAGCGGGTCAGGGCGAAGTGGCGTTGCTGCGGGCGTTGGCACATAGGAACGAAGAATATCATGTAGCGTTTGACAACGAGGACGACTACCTGGTGGCCTGCAACGTGAACAGGCTGCCCGAGAATCTGCACTACGAATTGAGAAGCGAAAGTGGAACAAATCAAGAGTGATTTTATAAAATGAACATATCAAAGTCATATCAAAGTCATATCAAAGTCATATCAAAGTCATATCAAAGTCACTGCAAAGCCGCTGCAAAGCCGCTGCAAAGTCGCTGGAAGGTCTGTCTTTGTATTTGGCTGTTGGTTTTCGTTGCTGCGGGACCGAGTGTGACGGCGCAGAAGATAGTGCACCTGTATCCCGACTCGAAGAACAAATCGGAGAGGAAGGTGACGCTGGAGTGCTATCCAGTCGAGAACCCGATAGCCACAGTGGTGGTGTGCCCAGGAGGCAGCTACTGCTGGCTTGACTACGAAGGCGAGGGACAGGAGGTGGCGCAGTGGCTTCAGAGCCAGGGTTTCAGCGCTTTCGTACTGCGCTATAGAGTGGCAGGATGGTGGGCTTGGGCGTTCCACTACCGCACCATTTGTCGCGGACGTCAGCAGCCGGACATGTTTAACGACGCACATGCCGCGCTGCGGTGGCTGAACGACCATGCAAAGGAATATAACATAGATACCAAGCGTATAGGTATGATGGGATTTTCGGCAGGAGGCCATCTGGTGATGACGATGGGATGTTTTGAGAGGGAGTTTAAGCCGCTGTTTGTGGCACCGATATACCCAGTGGTGACTATGACTGAGGATTGTGTGCACCGCCGTTCACGTCGCGGGCTGCTCGGCGACAAGGGCTGGCGCGACGAGAGACTGAGAGATTCGCTGTCGCTTGAAAGGCATGTGCCGAAGGATTGCCCGCCCGTGTTTGTGGTCAACTGTGTGGATGACCCTGTGGTGGACTACCACAACAGCATGTTGCTCGACTCGGCGCTTACGGCGCAGGGCGTAAAACACAAATATATACAGTACAAGACTGGCGGCCACGGTTTCGGAGTGAATGAGAAGAAAGGGTCGGAGGAGTGCCGTCCGTGGAAATGGGAGTTTTTGAAATGGTATAAGCAGTTATGATTGCGAGAGTGGATGGCGACGTGAGAATAAAAGGTGTAATACAATAGTTTAGATATGAACGATATAGAATATAAATCAGTAGCGGAGATAAAGGCTTTTCAGGAAGGGTTGCTTGCGCAGGCGCTGAGGTATCTACAGGGACATTCGCCGTACTATGGCCGCATGTTTGCTGAAAGGTCCATAGATATCACAAAGATAACCAAGCTGGAGGACCTGCAGGCCATCCCGTTCACAGAGAAGAAAGACTTGCAGCTCTATAATGACGATTTCCGTTGCTGCCCGAAAGAGAAGATAATCGACTATATAACTACATCGGGCACTTTGGGCGACCCCGTGACTTTCGGATGTACGGAGAAAGACCTGCAGCGATTGGCCTACAACGAGCGCAAGTCGTTTCAGTGCGCAGGACTTGCTCCAGGAAACATAGTGCAACTCATGACCACGCTGGACAAGCGGTTCATGGCTGGGTTAGCCTACTTCCTCGGTATCCGCGAGCTTGGAGCCTCGGTGATACGTGTGGGCAACGGCATACCGGAACTGCAGTGGGATACAATCCGCAGGCTGCAGCCAGACACACTTATGTGTGTGCCGTCGTTCATACTGAAACTGCTGCAATACGCCGAGGAACACAGTATCGACTATCGCAGTAGCAGTGTACGTCGCATTATCGGAATAGGGGAGGGGCTTCGTGAGCAGGATTTCAGCCTAAACCTGCTGGGACGTCGCATAAAGGAGAAATGGGATGTGGATTTGTTTGCGACATATTCCTCAACCGAGATGGGGGCAACCTTCTCGGAATGTGAGTATGGTTTGGGCGGACATGTGCATCCAGAACTGATTATCGTAGAGATTATAGGAGAGGATAACAAACCTGTGGCCGACGGCGAAGTGGGCGAGATTGTTGTGACCACGCTCGGAGTGGAGGCGATGCCGCTGCTGCGCTTCCGCACAGGCGACATGGCATCCAAGCATGTGGAGCAGTGCCGCTGCGGTCGCAACTCGTACCGCCTGTCGCCGCTGGTGGGGCGCAAGAACAATATGATTAAGCTCAAGGGCACCACGCTTTATCCTCCTGCAATAAACGATGTACTCGACAACTGCGGCTATGTGGAGAACTACTGTGTGGAGGTGCGAACGAGCGATGCCGGTACCGACGATGTGGTGGTGAAGATAAGTCTGCGCGGAGAGCAGGATTTCGACCCCGTGAAGGAGTTGAAAGACAGCTTCCGTTCGCGCATCAGGGTGGCACCGAACATCGAGGTGATGGCCGACGACGAGTTGCGCCGCATAATATTCCCGCCGAAGAGCCGCAAACCTGTGAAATTTATCGATACACGCAAACACTGATTTCCATTTTTAACCTTTAATTTGTTCAATGACCCGTTTCGACGACATACGACACTATACAGACGACGAGATGCTACAGGCACTGAAACGCATTGAGCGTTTTCAGGAACTCAAGCCTGTGGCTGCTTACGCCTTTCCCGATTTATCATACGAGCAGTTTATCGAGCTTCTCGACAGCATCACGAATACGCCTGACTTGCAGCATAGGGTGATGGTGAAAGGCATGGAAAACGTCATAGCCAAGACTATGACCTCGTTCACCTTCTCGGGACTTGAGAATATACAGCCGGACAAGTCGTATCTCTATATCTCAAACCACCGCGACATCGTGTTGGACGCATACCTACTTCAGTGCATACTCGACACGCATGGGATGTCAACCACCCGCATCACCTTCGGTGCGAATCTTATGAAGAACGAGTTTCTGCGTGAACTGGGTCTCTGCAACAAGATGTTCCGTACTGAGCGCGGTGGTACGGCAAAGGGATTCTATGCAGCGCTCGCGCACCTTTCGGACTATATCAATAACTCTATATTGAACGATAACGAGTCTGTCTGGATTGCCCAGCGAGGCGGTCGCACAAAGGACGGCTTCGATGTTACCGACCCTGCACTGATCAAGATGCTCGGCATGGCGTCGCCATATAGTGATCTTGTGGCGGCATACGGCAGCCTGAACATTGTGCCGCTCTCCATATCGTACGAGTGGGAGCCATGCGACAGCCTGAAGGCCATAGAGCGTTGCAAGACCGTTGACGGGAAATATGTGAAAGCCGAGAACGAAGACCTCATCAGTGTCGTGACGGGTATCACACAGCCCAAAGGTGCTGTGCATCTTTCCATCGGAAAACCTATAACTATAGAGGATTTGGTTGAGCTGCCTTCGGTGCGTAACGACTTCTGCGATGCCTTGGCTGCTATGCTCGACACCAAAATCAACGCGGGATACCATATTTCGCCGAACAACTATATCGCCTGCGACATAATGAACGGCAATGACTGTCATTCGGAAAAATATACATCGGAACAGTTCGCCGCTTTCAAAAGCCGTATGGACAGCGTTTTGAACGAAACTCCGCAGGTGGACGTAGAAAAACTGCGCAGGTATTTCCTTGAGATATACGCCTGCGCAGTGAGAAACTGATTCTTTTCGGGGGCTCTTATTCCACTGTCACGCTCTTGGCGAGATTGCGTGGTTGGTCCACATTACGCCCTTTGGCTACTGCTACATAGTACGACAGCAGTTGCAACGGCAGAACGGCCAGCAAGGGAACGAAGCAGTCGCGTGTGTCGGGTATCACAAAACAGTAGTCGCTAAGTTCGCGTACGGTCTTGTCGCCGTCGGTGACAATGGAGATAATCTTGCCATGACGCGATTTGATTTCCTGTATGTTGCTCACTATCTTGTCGTACATTCCGCGCTTTGGGGCAATTACCACCACGGGCATCTCCTCGTCAACGAGCGCGATGGGGCCATGTTTCATCTCGGCCGCAGGGTAGCCTTCGGCGTGGATGTAGCTTATCTCTTTCAGCTTTAGAGCTCCCTCCAATGCTACGGGAAAGTTGTAGCCGCGGCCGAGGTAGATGAAGTTCTTGCAGTAGGTGAACATCTGTGCAAAGTTGTCTATGCCTTTGTTGTTGTCCAGCGTCCACTGCATTTTTTCCGGGATGTTGTTCAGTTCATCGACCAGCATGGTGTAAATCTCGTCGCTCAGGGTCTTCTTCTCCTTGGCGATGGCGAGACCTATGAGCGACAGGGTAATCACCTGACCTGTGAAGGCTTTGGTTGATGCCACACCTATCTCGGGACCCACGTGGATGTATGTGCCGCTTTCTGCCGCCCTCGCTATCGACGAGCCGATAACGTTGCAGACTCCGTAGATGAACGCGCCGCTGTCTTTGGCGAGCTGTATTGCAGCCAGGGTGTCGGCGGTCTCGCCCGACTGCGACACGGCTATCATCACGTCGTCGGGGAATATCACGGGGTTGCGGTAGCGGAACTCCGAGGCATATTCCACCTCTACTGGTATGTGTGCCGCTTCCTCGATGAAATATTTGCCTATGAGTGCGGCGTGCCACGACGTTCCACAGGCACAGATAATGATTCGGCGGGCTTTGAGGAACTTGTCCTTGTGGTCGATTATGCCGCTTAGGATGACGTCCTTGTGGCGTTTGTCGATACGGCTGCCGATGCAGGTGCGCATGGCTTTTGGCTGCTCGAAAATCTCTTTGAGCATGAAGTGCGGGTAGCCGCCTTTCTCCAGCTGGTCAAGACTCACTTGCAGGGTATGCAGCTGAGGCGTCTGCTGCACATTGTTCAGGTTCGTTATCTCGTAGCTTCCGTCGCGGTTCAGCACGACAATCTCTTCGTCTTTCAGATATACCACCTGGTCGGTGTATTCGATAATCGGCGTGGCGTCGCTGCCTAGGAAGAACTCTGGCGTTTCGCCGTCTTTTGTCCCTCCGATGCCCACTATCAGCGGGCTGCCCTTGCGTGCCGCTATGATACGGTTTGGATTGTTCTTGTCGAGTATCGCTATGGCGTATGCTCCCACCACGTTCTTCAGCGCCAGGTGTACGGCTCTCACGAGGTCGCATCCGTGCGATTCCTTCATGTATTCAATCAGCTCCACTAGCACCTCCGTGTCGGTCTCGCTGTCAAACTTGTAACCGTGTTTTATCAGGACTTCCCTCAGGGTCTTGTAGTTCTCGATGATGCCGTTGTGTACCAGTGCCAGCGTCCTCGACTGCGAGTAATGCGGGTGTGCGTTCACCACGTTCGGCTCTCCATGCGTTGCCCAACGGGTGTGAGCTATGCCTATCGTTCCCGTCGTGTCCTTCTCAGCTACCGTGTCCTCCAGTGCTGAAACCTTTCCCTTCGACTTATATACCGACAGTTCGCGCTCGCCGTTTATCAGTGCGATTCCCGCGCTGTCATATCCGCGATACTCCAATCTATGGAGTCCTTTTATCAGAATCTCGTATGCCTCTTTCGGCCCGATATATCCAACTATTCCGCACATAATTTTGATGGTTGATATTTT
Organism: Bacteroidales bacterium; assembly: GCA_017618625.1. Next base: position 28,208 of record JAFZTV010000031.1, read on the forward strand.
TGTTTGTTTCTATTTGCCGTTTACGACTCCCTGTTTGATATACTCCTCCAGCAATCTCTGCACATACTTTCCGAACACATCAAACTCGATGTTTACCACTGTTCCAGGCTTGAAGTTGTGGAAGTTTGTCACCTTGTAGGTGTAGGGAATTATGGCCACCGAGAACATGCCTTTCTCGCTATCGACCACCGTCAGGCTCACCCCGTTTATCGAGATGCTTCCTTTGGGCACCGTTATCGAAGGGGCGTTCTTGGCGTCGTATTCAAAGTAGAACCGCCAGCTTCCGTTGTCGTCCACCACCTTGGTGCACGTCGCCGTTTGGTCCACATGCCCTTGCACGATGTGTCCGTCAAAGCGGCCGTCCATGCGCATCGAACGTTCTACGTTCACCTCCGTACCTACCTGCCACGTGCCGAGGTTGGTCTTCAGCATGGTTTCGTCCATTGCGGTCACCACGTACTGCTTTTTCTCTTTGTCGACTTTCACCACCGTCAGGCAGCATCCGTCGTGCGCCATGCTCTGGTCTATAGCCAGCTCGTCGCCGAAAGGCACCTCCAATGTGAAGTGGTAGTTAGTGTTTTCTTTTTCTATTTTCACCACCCGCGCGGTGGTCTCTATTATTCCTGTGAACATTATTTTTTTTATTGTTGGAATTGATTGCCTCTATTTCAAATAATCCTCGTAGTAGTCGAACATCTTCTTGTACAGATGAACCCTCTCTTTGCCCCTTACGTTGTGTTCGTGGTGGGGATACACGAAGTAGTCAACCTGTTTATAGTTGTTTATGCAACGCTCGATGAACTCAAGTGAGTGCTGCCACACCACCGTGTTGTCTTCGCAGCCGTGTATTATCAGCAGCTTGCCGTCGAGGTCTTTGGCTTTGTTCAGAAGCGATGCCCGCTCATATCCCGCGGGGTTCTCCTGTGGTGTGTCCATGTAGCGTTCGCCATACATGATTTCGTACCATTTCCAATCTATAACAGGCCCGCCGGCGCATGCCACCTTGAATATCTCGGGATGGGCCAGTTTCATCTTTATAGTCATGAATCCGCCAAAGCTCCAGCCTTCCACGCCTATGCGTTCCGAATCGACGTAAGGCAGCGACTTGAGGAAATTCACTCCCTCCATCTGGTCGGCCATCTCCACCTCTCCGACCTGTCTGTGGATGCAGCTCTCAAACTCGAAACCGCGATTGTCGGTTCCTCTGTTGTCGAGGGTGAAAACCACATATCCGTGTTGTGCCAGGAATGTGAAGTACAGGTTTGCTCCCGCCATCCAGCTGTCGGTGACAAGCTGCGAGTGGGGGCCGCCATACACATACACTATCGCCGGGTATTTCTTTCCAGCCTTCTTTCCCGGAGGCGTTATAAGTCTGTAGTACAGATCTGTCTTGCCGTCTGCGGCCTTGATGGTTCCGATGTCGAATGACGGCATGTCGTATTTTTCCAGCGGGTTCTCCGAGGTGTGCAGGGTTTTGACCGGGCCGTTGGTGCCCACGATGCGGTAGTCTGCGCGGGTGGGCATTTCCACGCTGCTCCACAAATCGACATAGTGTACGCAGTCGCTGCTCATCACTATCGTGTGCGTGCCGTATGGTTTGTCGTTGCGGGGTTTGGTGAGGCACTCCATCTTCCCGTTTTTCAGGTTCACCTTATAGGCGTCGCGTCCTGTCGGGTTGTCTTTGTTCGCATATACAAAGATATTTTCTCCGTTTTTGTCGAATCCGATGAATCCCTCAACCTCAAAATTTCCCTTAGTTACCTGACGAATCACGTCTCCTTCGGTGTTGTAAAGATACAGGTGTTTATACCCGTCTCTCATCGAGAACCATAGGAACTGGTCGCCTTTCGGCGTGAATATCATTGCGTCAACGGGTTCAACGTATCTCTCGTTCTTTTCCTCAAACAGCACTTTGTCCAGCTTGCCGGTTGTCGCATCGTACCGCTCCATCCACATGCGGTTCTGCTCTCTGTTTATTTTCGCCACATATATGTATCTCTCGTCTGGGCTCCACGCTATGTTGGTCAGGTACATCTCTTTTTCCTTGACGCTCTCGTTTCGGCGTGTCTCCAGATAGATTTTCTTCAACGTTAAAGCGTTATACACTCCAATCGTGACCTCGTGGCTTTTCATTCCGGCCATGGGGTATTTTATCGGTTTTGCCTCTGCTTCGCGTGCGCTGGTGTTCACAAGCGGGTAGTCCTTCACCATGCTCTGGTCCATACGGTAGAACGCCACCCGCGTCTTTCTGGGCGACCAGAATATTCCACCGTTGATGCCGAACTCGTTGCGGTGTACGCTCTCGCCAAGCACAATGTTGTAGCCGTCGCCGTTCTCCACCAGCTTGTTATCCACATACAGGTTGCCGTCCTTTATCTCCACCCGCTTGTCCTCTTCGGGTTTCAGCATTTCCTGGTAATCTCCCAGCTGTTCCGGGGCGAGCACCTTTGTCGTCTTTCCGTCAAACACGTAGGTCTCGTTACCTCTTGTGTACAGCACCCTCTCCGATTCGGGCTCGAATACAATGCCGTGTATCTGTCTCTGCGGATACAGGTTGTAGTCCATCAACTGTTTCCAGTCCAATACATTGCTCTGTGCTATCGCCGACGCAGCGCATAGGGTCAACGATAATATGACAAATAACTTTTTCATGGTTTATTTTACTTTCTCAATAGTTTTTCCAATTCCTGAATCTTAGTGAGAAGACTCCGAAGAAAGCCTCCTTGAATATTTTCATGCTCATCTTGCTCTCTCCCAGCACGCGGTCGGTGAACACAATCGGTATCTCGTGTATTTTGTACCCGAGTTTTGTGGCCGTGTATTTCATCTCAATCTGGAAGGCGTAGCCCACGAATTTCACTTTGTCGAATTTCATGCTTTCGAGCACCTTGCGGCTGTAGCACACAAAGCCTGCCGTCGCGTCATACACGTGCATCCCCGTCACCAGCCTCACATACACCGATGCGTAGTACGACATCAGCAGCCGTCCTATCGGCCAGTTGACCACGCTTATCTTTCCGTCAACATAGCGCGACCCTATTATCACGTCGCCCTTCCCCGTTTCGCAGGCCTCGAACATCCTCGGCAGGTCGTCGGGGTTGTGTGAGAAGTCCGCGTCCATCTCGCACACGTAGTCATAGCCATGCTCCAGCGCCCATTTGAATCCCGCAAGATAGGCTGTCCCGAGCCCCATTTTCCCTTTTCGCTCCATGATGAACAGTCGCTCGCCGAACTCTCCCATCAGCCTCTTCACTATCTCGGCGGTCCCGTCGGGCGAGTTGTCTTCCACTATCAGCATGTGCGCGCCGATAGGCAGCGAGAACACCTTGCGTATGATGTTCTCGATGTTCTCTTTTTCGTTGTATGTTGGTGTAACGACTAGATATTTAGACATCTATCTCCTTTTTTTGTTGCTGTTATGCTTTGTAACGGAATCCGTATTAAGACTACAAAGATACACAAAAAGTGTGAATTGCAAAGACCTCGCTATTGACAACCTCCTTTTTTCCGGCTCAAACTCAGCGCTCCGACCAGCACCATCCAACCCAGCGTCACGCCGATGGCGTTGGCCAGCAGGTCGTTCACGTCGAATGACCGGTACGGCAGCAAACGTTGGACAAACTCCGTCACCACGCCTGTCGCCAGGCTCCCCAGCCATATCAGCCCCAGCCTCCATGCCTTCATCGGCTTCCTGCCGCACAGCAGCCACATGAAGTAGGCGCAAAAGCAGTATATCGAGGCGTGGAACAGGTGGTCGGGACGAAGGCCGAATATCAGGTTGTCCATCGCTATTCCGCCCAGCGGCAGCCACATCGTAATCAGCAGCACCGCGAAGTAGGCCGCAGCCACATAACGCCCGCGTTTGCCCTCAAACAGCGACTTGAACCCGTTGATGGCTCTCTGTTGTCTCATCGCCTTGACCGACCGCCTCACCCATGCGTCGCTGTTGCACATGATTCGGCTTCCGTCGGGGTGCTCCACTTCCTCCAGTATGCCCTCGATGGCCTCCCGTCCTATACGTTCCTCTTCGCGACACGAATCGCCCCTCACCACATACATCGTCCCCTCTCTGCGTATGAAGCGCCTGAATTGGCACCGCCCATCTATCCCCACCGCCAGCACATCGAGTTGTCTCGGCTCGTAATCCGCTGTCATTGGCTTCACGCACACCCTGTCTCTGCCGCCTTTCAGCAGCGGCTCCATGCCGCTTCCTCCGTAGCGGGCAAACAGCGGCGCGCCCTCTTTGGCACACGCTCGCAGCTCTACCAGCATGACCCTGTCGTACCCTTCGGGCAGTGTCGTGAGTTCCTCGTTATGCTTCCTGCGCTTCATCTCACTTGTCTTCAATGGCGTTTCAGCCATTCAATGATGGCCTGCACCAATTGATAGGCAAGCCATAGGAGAAAACCTATGGCTGCCCATTGTAATATAAACTGAACGATATACATTTTTCAATTTGCTTAGAACAAACCTTCAAGCACGTCGTCGTCCACCAGGTTCGGCATCGTCACCTTCAACTCGGGGCATATCTCCATCGCTCGTTTGATGGCGAACATCGCTCCCTCGTTTCTTGCCCAGCTGCGGCGGCTTATGCCGTTGTTCACGTCCCAGTGCAGCATCATGCGCAGGCGGTGGTCGCAAGCCTCGCTGCCGTCCAGCACCATGCCGAATCCGCCGTTCATCACCTCGCCCCAGCCAACGCCGCCGCCGTTATGGATGGATACCCATGTGGCGCCGCGGAACGAGTCGCCTATGACGTTCTGCACGGCCATGTCGGCGCAACGGTTCGAGCCGTCGTATATGTTCGAGGTCTCGCGGAACGGGCTGTCCGTGCCGCTCACGTCGTGGTGGTCGCGGCCCAGCACTATCGGGGCGCTTATCTCGCCCTTCTTGATGGCTTCGTTAAAGCGGGCGGCTATCTTGGTGCGTCCTTCGCAGTCGGCATAGAGGATGCGTGCCTGCGAGCCCACCACCAGGTGGTTCTCCTTGGCGCCCTTTATCCACTGTATGTTGTCGTGCATCTGCTGCTGTATCTCCTTCGGTGCGGTGGCCGCAATCTCGCCCAGCACCTCCATGGCTATGTGGTCGCTCTTGTCCAGGTCTTCTGGCTTGCCGCTCGTACACACCCAGCGGAACGGGCCGAAGCCGTAGTCGAAGCACATCGGGCCCATGATGTCCTGCACATACGAGGGGTAGCGGAAAGCCGTCTTGTCGGCGTTCCAGATGTCCGCTCCAGCGCGCGAGCTCTCCAGCAGGAACGCGTTGCCGTAGTCGAAGAAATACATGCCTTTTGCCGTAAGCTTGTTCACGGCTGCCACATGGCGACGCAGGCTCTCCTGCACCTTCTCTTTGAACAGTTCGGGCTTCTCGGCCATCATCACCTTGGCCTCCTCGAAGCTGACTCCTACGGGGTAGTATCCGCCTGCCCACGGGTTGTGCAGCGAGGTCTGGTCCGACCCGAGGTCCACCTGTATGCCCTTCTCGGCGCAGTATTCCCACAGGTCCACCACGTTGCCCTGATAAGCGAAACTCTTGGCGATTTTCTCGCTGCGGGCTTTGTTCACCGCCACGAACAGCTCGTCTAAGTTATCGTGCACCTCGTCCACCCAGCCCTGCGTGTAGCGCTTCTGTGTGGCCGATGGATTGATTTCCGCCGTAATCGACACCACTCCGGCTATGTCGCCGGCTTTGGGCTGTGCGCCGCTCATGCCGCCGAGGCCGGCGGTGATAAACAGCTTGCCTGCCGTGCCGCCGCCAAGCTTACGCGCAGCGTTCAGCACCGTGATAGTCGTGCCGTGCACTATGCCCTGCGGGCCGATATACATATACGAGCCAGCCGTCATCTGGCCGTACTGCGTCACTCCCAGCGCGTTGTATCTCTCCCAGTCGTCGGGTTTCGAGTAGTTCGGTATCATCATGCCGTTCGTCACCACCACCCTCGGGGCGTCCTTATGGCTCGGGTACAATCCCATCGGGTGGCCGCTGTACATCACCAGCGTCTGCTCGTCGGTCATCTCGCTGAGGTATTTCATGACGAGGCGGTACTGAGCCCAGTTCTGAAACACCGCTCCGTTGCCGCCGTAGGTTATCAGCTCGTGCGGGTGCTGCGCCACCGCCGGGTCGAGGTTGTTCTGTATCATCAGCATGATGGCCGCAGCCTGACGGCATTTCGCCGGATATTCCTCTATCGGTCGGGCATACATCTTGTAGGTCGGACGCAGACGGTACATGTATATGCGGCCGTATTTCTTCAACTCCTCTGCAAACTCCTTCGCCAGCATCTTGTGGTGCTTTGCTGGGAAGTAACGCAGGGCGTTGCGGATTGCCAGTTTCTTCTCTGCCGGCGTCAGTATGTCCTTGCGCTTCGGCGCGTGGTTCACCGTTGTGTCATAGGCCTGTGGTTCTGGCAGCGGGTCGGGAATGCCCATCCGCAGTTCGTTCTGAAATTCTTCGAGTGTCATAGTTTTATTGTTATTTATTGTTTTCTGTTTGAGATTGCAAAGTTACGAAAATCCCACGATTATTGACACATCCGCCCCATTATATTTATTATATTTGCTTCCCTCCGCTCTCCCTCCGCCTTTCCACCGCTCCCCACTCACCCTCTAACCACCCAATCCCAACCCCAACCGTCGCCCTCCCCAACCCCACGGTTGCCGCCATCCAACCCCATCGTCACCCTCCCCAACCCCAACCGTTGCCGCCACCCAACCCCAACCGTTGCCGTTCCCAACCCCAACAGTCGCCCTCACCAACCCCCACGGTTGCCGCAATCCATCCCCGCCGTTGCCGCACACTATCCCCGCCGTTGCCGTTCCCAACCCCAACAGTCGCCCTCATCAACCCCCACGGTTGCCGCAATCCATCCCCACGGTTGCCGCAATCCATCCCCACGGTTGCCGTCGGTATGCCCGAGACCGTTTTTACACTGTCCCGCCGTTGGCCTTACATCGGCTTAACTCAAAAGGTGAGCAGAAGGTGAGCAGAAGGTGAGCAAAACCTGTAACTATAAAAAGTTGAACTACAGCTCGTTATAAGCCCTAAAATGCCTGTTTTTTGCACACTTTTTAAGGCTTATTATCCGCATTCTCAGCTATATAGCTTTTCGATTTTCTCCGCCACTTTTACCGTTTTTTCGATGCTTTTGCACCTCTTTTTGCACCACTTTTCGCACCCCCTCTCGCAGCCTCTCTCTCCCCTCTCCTCTCACGACAAAACGGAGTGCAGAATTTCGTGCGACTTGAAGTTCCCGAAATAGCTGAGGTGATGCTTGTAGTAGTCGATAAGCACCGCTATGAGCCGTGTGCGAATCTGCGTGCTGTACATGGGTGTCGCTCCGTCTGAGTAAATTGCCGCAAGGTAGTTGTGAAGCGCAATGCTCAGGTCGTCCGAAATCAGGTCCGACTCCACCGGCGTTGTCATATCCAGCACCGACCCGCTAACAAACCGCCCTTCCGATATGCTGAACGACGGCTCCCTGACGCTGTGGTTGTCCAGCGGCGCGATGCCTAGGTGTTTCGCTATTGTCACCAAAAACACTATCGGCAGCGATTGTACACTCGAATGTCCCTGTGATTCCGTACATTCCGATTCCGCCGAACACTCCGACTCCTCCGAGAACACCGTCCGCCGCCTATGGCTGTTCAGCCCCACAAACACCTCCACAACATACCTGAACAGCTCTGGCATCGGCTCTCCCTCGCGCAGCGTGCGGTAAAGCAGTTCGTCCATAAAAAAAAGCAATGCGTTCGACACCTGGTCGAAATCCACCGCTGGCGCCAGTGGTGTGTACTCTTTAATGTAGTTCAGCGACGTCCGCGGGTTGTCGTAAACCACCATGTCCAGCCACGAAAGCGGTTGCAGCAGTGCCTGCCTCACGCGGCTGCTGGGTTTCCGCACCCCTTTCACGATATATGACCGCACCCCTAGCCGTTCGGTGAAAACCTTCACTATAAGCGAGCTTTCGGAATATGGTGTTGTGTGCAGGACCAGTCCCTGTGTGGCGACAAGCATGGTTATTTTATGACTAATATTTTGCCTACCGACTTGTTGTGCCCCTCTTCGTCCGACGCGAACACGAAATACACCCCTGTGCTCACGCGTTCCCCCGAGTTGCTGCGTATGTTCCATATCGCCTGGCCGCCGTCGGCGCGTGTGCTATATACCACATGTCCGGCCTCGTCGGTGATGTGCACTATCGCGTTTCGCGTGAATCCGCGCATGGCCACAGGCCCGTCGTACTCGGGTCTCACGGGGTTGGGGAACACATGTATCTTCTTCTCCGGCTCCGCTTCGGCGTAGGTCGCCGTCGAGCGGTACGACTGCAATCCCATGTCCGTCCCTATGAACACCTCTCCCGTCACAGGATGAATCCCCAAGGCTATAATCTTGTTCGAGAACAACGGGCTGTTCACGGTGGTGAAGTTCTCAATCTGTTCCAATCCGTTCGACGAAAGCAGGTACAGGCCGCCTGCGGCGGTGCCTATCCATTTGCGGTTCGCCCCGTCCACCGCTATTGCCGTTATCGACTCATACGCCAGCAGATATTCCACCAGCTCCCCTTCCGAGAACAGTATGTTCGAGCAGGCCACCGTCGACAACTCTCCGTTTCCTCCGTTGTCAAACGCCTTGTAGCAGTCATATATCACCTTTATGCCCTTGTCCGTCCCTATCCATATATGCCCGTTCTGGTCTTGCACCATGCAGTTGACCATCTGGGTTTGAAGACGGCTTCCCTGGTTGGGGTCAACCCATGCAATCAGGTCGCCTCCGTTGTGCACGAATATTCTGTTGTTTCGACCCGAAAACCAAAGATAACCCGTCACCGTGTCGAATATGAGGTTGTTCGTCAGCGTGCCGTTCACCACGCTGGCGGTGTTGAAGGCTTGCCATGTGCCGTCCGAGTAGTGTGCCACCAGCCCGTTGTCCGATGTCGTGTTGAGCATCCACAGTGTGCCGTTCCAGTCGTACGCCACCGAGCCTATGCGCAGCGTGCTGAACCCTCCGCTCACGTACGCATCCAGCGTCCCGTCGCTGTTCGAGGTGTCATACACTTTTTTCACCGCATAGTTCTCTGTCTCCACGATGCCGCAGCCCCACGATGCCGCCGAGAGTATTCGCTTGTCGTTCGGGTTCTCCGCCACATCGACAATGTCGTAAATCCATGTTGTCCAGTTCGACTTGTCGAGCTGGTCCCACTTGTGGTCTTTGTATATGTATATGTTTGCGTCAAGATATAGGCTCGCATTCACGCCCGACTTGCCGCCGGGGCATACCGCAACTCCGCCCGTGATGGGGCGTATCCGATATACATTGTCCGACACAGGCCCTTCGGGTGCCGTGCTGAACATCGACCCGTTTTCATCCACAACAACCATTCTTCCCCAGTCGTGTCCTATCCACAGACGCCCGTCCGATGTCACTATCGCGTCGTGCGCCAGCATGTCGCCATACATAAATTCTTTCTGCGTCCGCATCAGCTCTCCCTCCGCCGAATACACCGCCACCGAGTCCCACATCGACACCACCAGCATCGTGTCGCACGCCTTCATCGACATCACCTCGCCTCGTGTCACAACTTGCATCCCATCCTCCGTCTCCATGTAAACGGTCAGCATCGACGGGTCAGTCGTTATGGCTGTCGCCGCCAGCCGCCCTCCGACGGCCGCCAGCCGTTGTGCTTTCGCCGTGTCCCAGGGGGCTGCGGTGTTCGCCGTCCACGTGCCTTCGAGGTTGAGATATTTGGTGTTCTTCGGCGCATGCATAAGTCCTTTGGAGGTGGCTGCGTATATGAGCGAGTCGGTGACCGCCACGTCATACACGGCGCAGTTCGCCGAATACTCATCCGAGAAATAATAGGTGTCCTCTATCTCTTTTCGTGTGATGTTTATCACCACAATACCGAATCCACAGGCAAGGTAGGCCTTGTTCCCGTTGAAGGCGATGGAGTTGATGCTCTTGTCGCCAGAATAGACCCACTGTTTGATGCCCGATATGTTGAAGGTGTTGTCGTTTTGCAGTATGTCAATGTTGCCGTTGCTGTAGGCCACGAATAGCGAGCGCGTGTGGCGGTCGTATGCAATGGTGCTTATCCCTACGTCGCTGAGCCCGTTCCCCTTGGCTATCGGGTTTACTGTCATGTCCTCTTTGTCGTAGTAGAAAAGCCCCCTGTCGCTGGCTCCGTATATGCGGGTTTGCGCGTCCACCACGTGCTTTATCTTGTTGTACGACAAGTACGATGTCCACTGCCCTATACGTTGGGCTGATGCCGTACTCCCCGTCATGAGCAGCACGGCCAGCACGAGAGGTGTTATTGCGCGGTAGTGTCTCATTTTGTCCGTCTCTTGTGGTTGAACAGCATCTGCCATATTAAGACCAGCACCAGCGTGGCCAGCGTGGTGAGCACCGATGAGAGGAGTATTTTGAATATGTCGGCAAAGTTGAAATAGTCGAGCATGAAGAATACCAGCGAGTGGATGAACAGCAGCAGCGCGGAGTAGTAGATAAAAAACTGCGGCGCTACGCTGTATATGCTCGGTGTGTCGATTGATATGTCCTCGCCGCGTGTGATGATTTTCTCGGCAAACATGATGCGGCAGAACGCCATCACCGTGGTGGCGCAGGCATGGAATCCCAGCATGTTCGAGCACACGTCTATGCTAAGTCCCAGCACGAAGCCAATCAACAGCGTGGGTATGCGTCCCACTCGGTTCGGAAGCATCAGTATGAACATGGCATACAGCATAGGACTGATGTATCCGCCGAGATATATATTGTTCAAGACAAACAGTTGAATGACTATCAGCGCTATGAAGCGTAGTATATTTCGTATAATTAGGCCTCGCATGGTCTTTTTATTTTTCGGGTAGTGCTTGTATCAGGGCGTCCTGCTCGCGACGGAATCGGTTTTCGACTATATACACGTGTCCGAGTTTGTTGAAGTCGGTCGAAAGCCTGATTTTTATCTCATAGAATCCGTTGTTTTTCTCTGAGTCGAACGACTCGACATATCCCACGGGTATCCCCTCTGGGAAATCGTTGGCCATGCCGGAGGTGACTATCGTGTCGTTCTTGAAAAGTTTGTATGTTGTGGGTATGTCTATGACTGTGGCGTATCGGTAGTCTTTTCCGTCCCACTGCAGCGTTCCGTTGGTCTTTGTGCGGCGCACGCTCACACTGTGCTGGCTTGACAAATGTATCACAGGCATGACCGTCGCAAAGTTCTTGGTGCAGTTCAGCACCACGCCTACGACTCCTTGTGGCGAGATGACTGCCATGTCCGGGTGAACTCCGTGTGAACTGCCCTTGTTTATCATTAGGTAGTTGTTGCGTTTCGTCCACGTGTTTTTGATGACCTTGGCTTCGGTGTAGGTGTAGCGTTGGTTGTAAACGGTGTCGTCCACGACAAACGACGGTGTCGTGTATGAGAGGTACGACTCGCTTAGGTGGGCACGGAGTCTGGCGTTTTCCGCGGCAAGTTTTTCGTTTTCTGCTTTAAGGGAGAAATACTCTCCGAACGATGATATCTGCGACGACCACGACCCCACTACTGCCGTTGTCCACCCTAGCACCACCGAACGCTGGTAGTGGGTGTTCTGCACCATAAGTACTATGGATGCCGCCAGCAGGGCGAGAAACACGAGCATGTAGTCGAGACGTTTCAGCAGTTCGAGCAGGTGTCGCATAGTTATTGATTCAAAAATTTGTCAATCACTTTCACGGTCTCGTCGATTGCGGTCTGCAGGTCGTCGTTCACGATTGTCACGTCGAACGACGAGCCCTCTTTGAGTTCCAACTCGGCACGGCCAAGACGTTTCTTGATGGCCTCTTCCGTCTCGGTGCCGCGATTGCGCAGGCGCTGCTCCAGCACCTCGATGCTTGGCGGCTTTACAAATATCGATAGTGCCGCGTCGCCGAAATAGCGTTTCAGGTTCTGGCCACCCATCACATCCACGTCGAACACTATGACGTGCCCGTTGTCCCAGATGCGGTCGATTTCCGACTTCAGAGTGCCGTAGCACAGCCCTTGGTAAACTTCTTCCCATTCCAGGAATTCGCCTTTGGCGGCACGCTCCTTGAAGTCGTCATACGAGATGTAGTAATAGTCCACCCCGTCCTTCTCACCCTCTCTCGGACTCCGCGATGTGGCGGATATCGAGAATTCAAAGCAGTCGTAGCGTTTGCTCAGATGTTTGATGATTGTCGTCTTGCCCGAGCCCGACGGGGCTGAGAATAGAATGGCTTTGCGGTTGTCCATGGTGTCAGAATTTGCGGTCGAGTATCTTGTTGAAGGTCTTCACCTCGATTGAGTCCATGTTCCAGCTGTATTGCTGGGCCACCTCGCTTATGTAGTTGATTGCTTCGTCTCGGTTGTCGATGGCGTTGAGGCGGAGGATGAAGTCTGTATAGGCTCGCATGTTGTTGTGGAACAATGCGCCGACAAAACTGAATTTGTCGTTAATGTTGATGACCGTGCGTAGGTCGGTGACTTTGTGTGCAGACACCTGTTGCGACAGTTTGTCGCCCAGTCCTGAATGGTTCTGCTCGAATTTGTCGCCTATGGTCTGAGGATGCTTGCCATCCTGGTTCTTCGACAGGTATTCAAACAGCGACAGCTCTTGATTGTTAGGCTTATCTTCGGTCTCTTTCTTCGGCTCTGCTGCCTCGGGCTTGGGTTCGGGCTCGCGCATCGTCTCGACTTTGGCTTCGGGCTGTGGTGCTGGCTCAGGTTGTGGTTCGAGTACTGGTTCAGGCTCTGGTTCAGGTTGAGTCTCCGGCTGTGCTTCTGCTATTGGTTCGGGTGTAGGCTCCGCTTCCACGGTTGGCTCGGGCTCGGGGACGGTGGCTTCTTCGACCACTTTCTCTTCCTCAACCTCGGGCTCGATTGCCGTCGTGTTTTCTGGTTCCGTTGCGGCTGGCTCATCGGAGAAAAGCGCGTCATAGCCGTCTTCTTGTACATCGTTCATTATCGGCTGGGCAACGCTCTCCACCTCCTCGCTCCTCTCTGCGGGTGCAAACATCGGCTCGGCAGCAGGATTTCCCTCTCTCACCATTGCCTCGACGGTTGTGGTTTGCAGCGTGCTCACATACGAATACATCTCCCGTAGGCGCTCCAAAATAATATCTTTCTCTATCAGCGGCAGGCCTTTTTCGTCTATAGACATGCCGTCAATCATTTTCTCCATTGCCGACAAACGGCTTTTAAGCTCATTCCGATATTCCATGGCGAACTATATTAAGAATGCGTTAATCAGATAATTAGCATACTAAATGCTAATTGTTACAGGTTGTAAAAATAGCAATTTAATACCACATTTTCAGCATGGTATTAAAAGATTTAATCAACAGCCGTTGATAAGTCTTGTTTTAGCAGTTCGGGTGCTTGAGGTTTAGCAGTTTTCCTGCCGCATTTGACTTGATGCGCAGCGTTGCCAGCTCGCTCTTCTCTTCGGTCACGAAGCGCACGTTGTGGAGGTCGCTCCCGCATGCGTCATACATGTCGTTTTTCAGCAGCCAGGTGGCTTTCTTGAGAGCCTCTTTGCCGTAGAGGCCTGTAAGCGCCGTGTAGTTGAGTTGGAACTTGACCTTCTTCTCCTTCCACTTCCAGTAATCGCTCTTGTCCATGTAGATGTATCGCTCGGGATGGGTAAGAACGGGATAGAAGCCTTTAGAGAGTATGCGGTCGAAGAGGTTTTCCAGATTCTCGGGACCGTTGAAGAAGCTTGTCTCAACCAGCAGGTGGTCGTGGTCGTCGCCTATGGGCAGCAAATCGCCTGCTTCAAGGCGTGCTGCAAACTCGTGGTCGAGCATATACTCTGACGCAAGCATCAGGCGCACCTTGCCTTTGTAGGCCTCTTTCAACTGCTCGAAGCGCTCTTTCAGAAAGTCGGTCTTGTTCGGTAAATCCTCATACACATGCGGTGTGCACCAAACGGTGGACACTCCCATACGCTCGTAGTAGTCGAGTACTTGCAGCGAGTGCTCAAGGAGCTTTATTCCGTCATCGACACCAGGAAGTATATGGCTGTGGAAATCGACCAAACCGTCGAAAAAGCCGGCTTCTTTCAGCGTTTTATGTGGATTGAAAAGTGACATAAGTGTTACTCTGCGTTATAGTACCTGTTGCCATAGCCGTAGCCGTAACCATAGCTGTGGTAGTAGCTGCCGTAATAGTAGCCCTTGCGTCCGCCGTAGTAGCTGCCGCCTTGATACTTGGTGCCGTTAAGCACTATGACGGTGTTCTTCAGCTTGTCGGACTCGGCATATCTCTGCACCACGGGGAGGGCGCTCTTTTCCATAAGTCCGGCACGTATAACAAATATCGTGCGGTCAACCTCTTGTGCGAAAATCTGTGTGTCGGCCACAATCTCCACAGGCGGGCAGTCGATGAAGATATATTCGTATTCTTTGCGCAGTTGCTTTATCAAGTCGGGGAGCCGTCCGTTACCCACGAGCTCAGTTGGGTTGGGCGGCATCTTGCCTATTGGCAGCACGTCAAGTGTTTGGCATCCTTCGAATTTGTATATCACATCGTGGATGTTTTCCAATTCGACGTTGCCGTTAAGGTATTCGCTCAATCCGCAGTTGGGGCTGTTGACGCACACCGAAAGTGTTCCGCGGCGCAGGTCGCCGTCAATCATCAGTACTTTCTTTTTCTTTATGGCGATACAGATGCCGAGGTTGAGGCTGATGAAGCTCTTACCGCTTCCTGCGTTCAGGGAGGTCTGCTGGAAGACTGTGCACTCGCCTTTGTTGGACATGTACTCCAAGTTGGTGCGCAACACACGGAACGCCTCATTCAGCACGTCTCGTTTGCCCTCTTTCACAATCACGGGCGAGGTGCTCGGGTTGGAGTTGGAACTCTTCTTTTTGCGGAAATGCTTGAAGAACTCCAGGCGTTTCTTGAGCCGGTTGATAAACTTTCTGTCCTCGTGCGACAGACGCTCGGGTATCTCGCCCATGAACGACAGATTCAAGCTGCTCAGGTCGTCTCGGCCTCGTATTTTTGTGTTCATCGACTCCTGGATGAATATGATTGCTGCGGGGATGGCT
Organism: Bacteroidales bacterium; assembly: GCA_017618625.1. The sequence continues at coordinate 43,259 of JAFZTV010000031.1, forward strand.
AAACCTATGACAATGGACACCAGGAGTATCATGTTTCTGCGCGGCGATTTGGGATACTGTGAACCTGTGGGGCTCTCGATGATGCGAGTGTTGTATGCGGTGAAGGCTTGCGACAGCTCGTTCTCCTCACGTTTCTGCAGCAGGTAGAGGTACAGAGCCTCTTTGACCGACTGTTGACGCTCGACCGACAGCAGGTTCTTTGCCTGTGCAGGGTTGGCCGATATCCTGGCGTTGATTCTCGCCTCGTTCTGTTTCAGGTTCTGCAGCTGTGACTTCAACGCGAGGATGTTGTTGTCCATCGACGATATTATCGACTGGCGCAGGGTTTCGAGGGCGCGGTCGGCGCTTACGACGAGCGAGTTCCGCTCGCTGCTCTGCGCCACCAGGTTGTTCCTACGCAGTATCTGCTCGTTGTATTCGGTAATCTGACGGTCAACCGAGCTGTTCGTGATGCCCGATATGGACGGTATGGGGCTTGTGATGTTGGATTTGTCAACGAGGTAGTTGCGGATGTACTGTGCCATATACAACTGGTTGTTCACGTCCATTATCTGCGTGTTCAGCTGGCTTCCCTCGTTCAGATACAGGTTTGCTGCGGCTTTGACGTCGGGCACCATGTTCGAGCTCTTGTAGCTCGAGATGTTGGCATCGACTCCCGACAGTTCCTCTTCAATCACCTTCAACCTCTCGTTGATGAAGTCGGAGGTGCTGACCGCTATCTGGTTCTTGTCTTTTACCCATTGCTCGTTATAGACGGAGATCAGAGAGTCGAGGATGTCGTCTGCGCGTTGCTTGGACTTGTCCACCACCGCAAGGCGGATGACGTCGGCCTGTTTGTCAACCTTGGCGGCGGTGAGCCTTGACTTGTAGCTCTTGATTGCTTTGAGCAGGGGATATTTGGTTATGCTGATTGACAGTTGGGACTCGTAGTAAGGCGCTGTTTGATAGACCTTGATGCGACCCAGAGGGGTTTTCACCACCACGGTGTCTGTTACATTGCCTTTTAGGGAGCCTTTCAGTGATTCGTCGTTCAGGTCGAAGTCGCTCAGGGTGAAGCTCCCGTTGTTGTCGATTGTGATGTGCATGTGGGCGACGTCGTCCATCTTCAGATCCATAAACTGGACGTGTATCGGCAGCTTCTCACCATAGAGCACATTGTCGTGAAAGAGTCCGTGCTCCTCGTACTCTACGTCGAGATGCATGCGGTTGACGACCTGTGCTATGAGGTCGTTGGACATGAAAGCCTGTATTTCGTTGGCGGTGGTCACGTTGCCGCCGAAGTTGCCGAAAGTGCCGAACTCGGTGATGTTGCCCATGACGCTGCCTGCGCCTTGAGCGTCGGACTTGATGAGCACCTGCATTCCGCGCTCATATTGCGGGGTTGTCGAGAGATAAACAAACAGACCTACCACAAAAGCCAGAAACACCGATGCTGCAAACCAATACCACTTGCTTAGGCAAATGAAGATTAGCGATTTGATGTCGATGCCGGAGTCTTGTGTTTCCTTTATCTGTTCTTCCATTTCCTGTTGTTTTAGTTGTTATAGTTTTCAGAATGGTGATTCATTTAGTACCCACGTTGCGCAACGCTATGCTCAAGACGGATGCTATGAGCGAGGCTATGCTCACCCAGAACGATGCGCTCAATACTGTATTTCCGTTTACGGTCGAGGTGCGAGCTTTCTTGGCCGTTGGAGCCGCATATATCACGTCGTTTTGGCTTAGGTAGAAGGCCGGCGACGAATAGACCTCTTTTTGGTTCCTCAAATCCACCATGTAGTTCTTCACGGTGTCGCCGACTATGCGAGTGATGGTGACGTCGCGGCGTGCGTCGATGGTCAGGTCGCCTGCGGCTGCCAGGGCGTCGAGGAGGGTGTAGCTGTCGCGGTTAATGTTGACGCGTCCAGGGGCTTTTACCTCACCAAGGACGGTTACGCCGAGGTCAACGAACTCGACCGATACGTTTGCGCCACGCGCCTGTCCTTGTTTCTCCAGCTCGTCCTTCACCATATTTGCAATCTCTTGGCGGGTCAGGCCTGCGACGTGAAGCTTGCCCAGGACGGGGAAGTCGATGTTGCCTTCGGCGTCAACGGTATAGCCCACGATTCCGTTGCTTCCCGTGACGCTGACTCGCTGGGTGCTTCCCATAATCTGGTTCACGGTGAACTGGTTGAACAGCGAACTGGCTTCCATGTCCTCGCACTTCACGATGATGGCAATCTTGTCGGCCGGGCGCACGCGCACGACTTTGAGCGTTTGCATCTGTATGGTTTCGTTTTCGCTCGAATCCTGGAAGTAAACGATTTTCTTTTCGCTGTGGCATGCTGTCAGCGTCATCAGTAGAGCGGCTGCGACCAGCATAGAGGCCTTTGACAGGCTGTTTTTCAAAAGATTGGTGTGACCCATGGGTGATGTTGATTCTACAATGAAAGTGCAAAGATACTAAATTTTATTAAAAATATGTACTTAATTACAAATCTTTTTCGGGATGCGGGTATTTATTGAAATAGTTTGCTATATTTGTAGTGTCGAAACAATTTTTAAGATGTTATACAATGGATTGTATATTAATTGTTTGGCCAGTATTGCGTCAATACTGCTGATTTGCACGGTTGGATTTTTGCCGCTGCAACATCTTGATAGACAGTTTTAAATGATGCTCACCTCCGTATCAACGCCGTATTAACACCGTATTAAAGCCGTATCACCCTCAGGATTCACTCGGTACTCACTCAGTACTCCTTCAGTACTCCTTCGGTACAAGGCTATGTTTTGGTCGGGGTTGGGTTTGAGGTTGGTCGGGTTGTATTTGTGATGGTTTTTGGGGTGAGGCGGGTTTTGCTGTGGGTTGCATTGTTTGGGGATTTGTGTGAAGGTTGTGTTCGGTTGCGTGGCGGTTTGTTTGGGAGGGTGTTTTGGTTGGTATTTAGGTTGTTAGTGGTGTGGGGAGTCTGGTGGTTTGTGGGTTGGTGAGGCGGTGTTACTTTCATTTTGGAGTGTTAAAAAGTCTTAAAATATATCTTTTTGCCGGGTTTTAACACAAAAACCAGGATAAAAGTGTAACTTTGCAAACCGTTAGTAATTCAAAAATAATCATAACTAAATAATTTACAACTATGTATCTTACAAAAGAGAAAAAACAGGAAATCTACACCAAGTATGGTAAAAGCGCAACCAATTCGGGTTCGGCTGAATCGCAGATAGCCCTTTTCACCTATCGTATCCAGCACCTCACGGAGCTGATGAAGAAGAACCGCAAGGACCAGGTGTCGGAGCGCGCGCTGGTGCGCTTGGTCGGTAAGCGTCGCCGCATGCTCGACTATTTGAAGGCAAACGACATCGAGCGTTACCGTGCTATCATTAAGGAACTCAACCTGAGAAAATAAAAGATGTTATGCGGCCCTCGGGCAATGATGCCCGAGGGTTTCGTTTTTTTTACACGACAATTCAATGTGTTGTCGTCAACGGTGGCGACAACCGCAGTCAGTAAATAAATAAGGATACACGAAAATGAACATTATCAACAAGAAATTCGACCTCGGCGACGGCCGTATGATCGAAATCGAAAGCGGCAAGCTGGCCAAACAGGCCGACGGTGCCGCCGTTGTACGTATGAACGACACCATGCTTCTCGCCACAGTGTGTGCGAAGAAGGAGGTGGGTGAGAACGTGGATTTCATGCCTCTCACCGTTGACTATCAGGAAAAATACGCTGCCATGGGACGTTTCCCTGGCGGTTTCTTCAAACGCGAGGCGCGTCCTTCGGAGCATGAGATTCTTATCGCCCGTCTGGTTGACCGCGCTCTGCGTCCGCTTTTCCCCGACAATTTCCACGCTGAGGTGCAGGTTCTGATAACCCTCATCTCGGGCGACAAGGAGACCATGCCCGACCAGCTGGCAGCTCTCGCAGCTGCTTCGGCTTTAGCCGTGAGCGACATTCCGTTCAACGGTCCTGTCTCGGAGGTGCGTGTTTCGTATCTCGACGGGAAATATGTCATCAACACGCCGCTGCAGGACATAGAGCGTGCCGAACTCGACCTTATAGTCGCCGCCACCGAGGAGAACATCATGATGGTTGAAGGCGAGATGAAGGAGGTGAGCGAAGACATTATGCTCGGCGCCCTCAAGGCTGCCCACGAGGCTATCAAGATTCAGTGCCGAGCTATTGCGGAGCTGACCGTAGCAGCTGGAAAGACCGAGAAACGTGAATACTGCCACGAGGTGAACGACGAGGAACTGCGCCAGCGTGTGCGCGACGCCGTTTATCAGAAGTGCTACGACTTCTCGAAGCAGGGCATTGCCAACAAACACCAGCGCGAGGACGGTTTCGCTGCCATCAAGCAGGAGTTTATCGATGCCAACTATACTGAAGAGACCCTCACCGACGAGGTGAAATTCATGATAGACCGCTATTATCACGACGTGGAGCGCGAAGCTATGCGCGACATGGTGCTCAACGAGCGTACGCGTCTTGACGGCCGTCAGCTCGACCAGATTCGTCCGATATGGTGTGAGACCGACTACCTGCCTTCGGCACACGGTAGCGCCATCTTCACGCGCGGCGAGACGCAGTCGCTTTCGACCTGCACGCTCGGCACCAAGCTCGACGAGCAAAAAATCGACGGAGCCGTGATAGAAGGCACCCGCCGTTTCCTTCTTCACTACAATTTCCCGGGCTTCGCAACGGGTGAGGTGAAACGTAGCGGCAGCACCAGCCGTCGCGAAGTGGGACACGGCCATCTTGCATGGCGCGCCCTCAAGGAGGTGCTCCCCAGCGAGACGGAATGCCCCTACACCATCCGTGTGGTCAGCGACATCCTCGAGTCGAACGGCTCATCGTCGATGGCTACAGTGTGCGCCGGCTGCATGTCGTTGATGGACGCCGGTGTGAAGATTCGCAAGCCGGTTGCCGGTATCGCCATGGGACTTATCTCGAAGGGTGACAAGTGGGCCGTCCTTTCCGATATTCTCGGTGACGAGGACCACCTGGGCGACATGGACTTCAAGGTCTGTGGAACACGCGACGGTATTACCGCATGCCAGATGGACATCAAGGTTGACGGACTCAGCTACGACGTGCTCGCCAAGGCTCTTGAGCAGGCTCGCCAGGGGCGTCTGTACATCCTTGACAAGATTTGCGAGACCATACCGGAGCCTCGCGCCGACTATAAAGACTTCGTGCCCCGCATCGAGCAGATACAGATTCCGAAGGACTTCATCGGTGCCGTCATCGGCAAGGGCGGTGAGGTTATCCAGAAGATTCAGGCGGAGACCAACACCATCATCAACATCGAAGAGGTTGGCGATATGGGTATCGTCGATGTCGCTTCGCAGAACAAGGACGACATCGCAGCCGCTATCAAGTGGATAAAGGATATCTGCACCGTTCCCGAGGTTGGCCAGGTTTACAACGCCAAGGTCGTTTCGATTGTCGAGTTCGGAGCTTTCCTCGAGTTCCTGCCCGGCAAAGAAGGATTGATGCACATCAGCGAATACCAGTGGGGTCGTACCGAAACCCTCGAAGGCCTCATCCAGGAGGGCGACGAGTTTGAGGTCAAGATTATCGCCATAGACGAGAAGACCGGCAAGCTCAAGCTCAGCCGCAAGGCGCTTCTGCCCAAACCCGAAGGCTATGTCGAGGAGGAGAAACCCGCACGCGGTCCCCGTCGCGAAGGTCCCCGTGGAGACAACCACAACCGTCCTCCACGCCGCGAAGGCCACGGTGACGACCGCCGTCAGGGTGGCAACGGCCGCAGGCACTAGTATCGCGACTGGATAATTAGAAAAAAAAGACCTCTGCTTTATGCGAGGTCTTTTTTTGTGTTTGTTCTTTCAGCCGCAGAGTGTCAACCTACCGCCTCTTTCAGTTTCTCGGCGTTTTCGGCGAGCTGTATGGCGTCAAGCAGGTCTTGGATGTCGCCGTCCATGAAAGCGGGGAGATTGTACATGGTGTAACCGATGCGGTGGTCGGTGACGCGCGATTGAGGATAGTTGTAGGTGCGCACCTTTTCGCTGCGGTCACCTGTGGCTACAAGCGTTTTGCGTTTGGATGACATCTCCTCCATATATTTGTTATACTCACGCTCGTACAGACGTGTGCGCAGCACCATGATGGCTTTCTCCTTGTTCTTTATCTGCGATTTCTGGTCTTGACAGCTTACCACGATGCCCGTTGGAATGTGGGTTAGGCGGACGGCCGAGTAGGTGGTGTTGACGCATTGGCCGCCAGGGCCTGAGGCACAGAAGGTGTCGATGCGCACGTCGGACATGTTCAAATCGACATCGAACTCCTCGGCTTCGGGCAGAACAACCACAGCGGCAGCCGAGGTGTGGACACGGCCTTGGGTTTCGGTAGCGGGCACACGCTGAACGCGATGCACGCCGCTTTCGTATTTCAATGTGCCATAGACTTTTTCGCCAGTAACATTGAAGGTGATATCCTTATAACCGCCAGCGGTGCCTTCGTTGAAATCGACAATTTCTATCTTCCAATGGCGTTTCTCGCAATAACGGGTGTACATACGGAACAGGTCGCCGGCAAACAGGCAAGCCTCGTCACCGCCGGTGCCACCGCGAATTTCAACCACTGCATTCTTTGAATCCTGAGGGTCGGCAGGGATGAGCATGATGCGGATTTCCTCTTCCATTTTCTCTTTGCGCTCGGTTGAGGCGGTGAGTTCCTCCTTGGCCATCTCACGCAACTCTTCGTCTTTTTCAGAACTCAGGAGCTCCTTGCACTCGGTTATGGTGTCGAGTAGAGCTTTGTAGTCATGATAAGCCTTGACTACGGGTTGTAGGTCTTTGTAGTCCTTGCTAAGTTTGACGTAGCGTTTCATGTCCGACGTGATGTCGGGATCGTTCATCTGCTGTTCGATTTCGAGGTAACGTGCGTTTATGGCTTCGAGTTTGTCTAGCATAAGTTATTGTGAGATTGTTTGATTGCGTTATTGCGTAAGAGGCTGAATGAGGTTGCAAAAGTACGCATTTTTTGTTGATTATCATAAAAAGCAAAAGGGAATCCCGTTGCGTGGCGGGACTCCCTTTTGAAGTATTTGACCGAAGCTAGCCTTCGATTTCCTTGCGGACTTTCTTGAAGGCCTCGATGCATTTGTCGAGGTGTTCGTGTTCGTGTGCGGCACTGATCTGCACACGTATGCGAGCTTGACCCTTCGGCACGACGGGATAGTAGAAACCGGTGACGAAGATGCCTTCTTCCTGCATCTTGGCAGCATATTTCTGGCTCTTGGCAGCGTCGTAAATCATAACAGCGCAGATGGCACTCTCCGACGGTTTGCAGTCGAATCCTTCTTCCTTCATGCGACGGAGGAAGTAGTCGGTGTTCTCGTGCAGTTTGTCCTGGAGTGCGTTGGTCTCGCTCATCATCTCGAACATGCGGATGCCTGCGGCCACGAGGCCGGGAGCCATCGAGTTGGAGAAGAGATAAGGACGGCTGCGCTGACGGAGCATGTCGATAATCTCCTTGCGGCCAGTGGTGAAACCGCCCATGGCGCCGCCGAATGCTTTGCCCAAGGTGCCGGTGAGGATTTCAATCTTTCCGCGCAGGTTGTAGCGCTCGGTTACACCGCGACCAGTCTTTCCGACCACGCCGGCGGAGTGGCTTTCGTCAACCATCACCATGGCGTCGTATTTCTGTGCGAGTTCGTAGATTTTGTCAAGCGGACACACATTGCCGTCCATCGAGAACACGCCGTCGGTCACGATGACGCGGAAACGGTTCTTCTGTGCGGTCTTGAGCTGCTCTTCGAGGTCGGCCATGTCGGCGTTGGCATAACGGTAGCGCTGAGCTTTGCAGAGACGCACACCGTCGATGATGGAAGCGTGGTTAAGGGCGTCGCTGATGATAGCGTCCTCTTCGGTAAGCAGAGGCTCGAAGACACCGCCGTTGGCGTCGAAGCAGGCGGCATATAGGATTGTGTCTTCGGTGCCGAAGAACTCGGCTATTTTCTTTTCAAGCTGTTTGTGGAGGTCCTGGCAGCCGCAGATGAAGCGGACAGATGCCATGCCGAAGCCGCGAGCGTCCATGCCTTTCTTGGCGGCGGCGATAAGTTCAGGGTTGTCGGCAAGGCCGAGGTAGTTGTTGGCGCAGAAGTTGAGGCACTTCTTGCCTTTTACCATGATTTCAGCACCCTGAGGGCTCTCTATGATACGTTCGTTTTTGTAAAGACCGGCGGCCTCGATGTCGGCCAGCTCTTTCTGCAGATGTTTTTGAAATTTGTCGTACATAACAGAATATTTTTGAATGTTTTAATGTTTGTCGTTGATAGGATGATGCTGAGGAAGAATAAACGAGACTTGTCAGTTAACTGAGGTGCAAAATTACTTAAATTTGTCCAACGATTTATAAAATTAACAGTTAATTTTTCAGGGTCGAACCATGCGTGTCATTTACTTTTGATGTCAAGTGCGTCGCGAATTCCGTTGCCGAGAAGCATGAAGGCGAGCACAATGATCATGATGGCGGCGCCGGGCAGGAGAGCGAGGTAGGCGTTGTCAAGCAGTATGTAGCCGTAGTTTTCTTTCACCATGGCGCCCCACGAAGGGGTAGGGGGCTGAACTCCGATGCCAAGGAAAGAAAGGCCCGCTTCGAGCAGTATGGCGGAGGCGAAGTTGGAAGCGGCAATCACAATCACGCTTCCCACAATGTTTGGCAGTATGTGGTGGAAGATGGTGCGGAAGGTGGAGAAGCCGAGGGCGCGTGTAGCTTCGACAAACTCCTTTTCTTTTATTGAAAACACCTGTCCGCGAACCACACGTGCGATGTCAACCCACATGGTTAGGCCGACAGCCACGAACACCTGCCAAAAGCCTTTGCCGAGGGCAAATGTTATGGCGATGACAAGCAGTACGGTGGGGATTGACCACACGACGTTGATGAGCCACATGATGAGGTTGTCAACCCATCGCCCGTAGTAAGCCGCCAATGCACCGAGAGTGATGCCTATAAGCAGTGCAATGGCTATGGCGATGAACCCGACGGAAAGGCTCACGCGGGAGCCGATCATTATCTGGCTCAGCAGGTCGCGGCCGTAGGCATCGGTGCCGAGTATGAAGGTGCGAGTCTTGATTTTGACCACCTGGCTCTGATGACATGTCTTTATTTCGCCGTCGTTTGGGGTTGATCCGGTGAAGGCCTCGTAGCGTACGCTGTCGCCCACAGTCTCGTGGCTGTAAATCGGGGTGGCGGAGTAGGGTAGAGGCTCGCCTTTGAACATCCGTTTGAATAGATTCGGTCGCTTGGCAGACGTCTCATCGTTGCGAAGACAGATGAAGGTTGCCTTGGAAAAAGGCTTCATGGTGGCGAGTTCGAGATACTGCTGGTTGCAGTCGGGCGTGTGGTCGGGGGTGATGAGGTAGCCGAGTATGGCGACCAATGCAAACAACGCTATGACCACAAGGCTTGCCACAGCCAGTCGGTTGCGGATGAACCGCTGCCACGCCATGCGTGAAGGGGATATCGGCTCGCCTTCGGCTCGCCGCTTTAGAAAACTCTTGTGTTTTCGGCTGAATATGTCGCGTAGCAGCATCTTACATCAATCCTAATTCCAGTTTAACTTCGTCGGACAGGTTGTTGAAATCCCACGGTGGGTCGAAGGTGAGTTCGACGTTGACGGACTTTATACCGCTGATACACTCGGTCATCTGGCGCACTTCCAGAAACATATACTCTGCCTCCGGGCAGTCGGGTGCCGTCATGGTCATCAATATTTTCAGGTTGAAGTCGTCGTCGATGTCAATCTTATAAATTAGCCCCAGGTCATATATGTTGACTGGAATTTCCGGGTCATATATGTTCTTCAGCGCGTTGACAACGGCACTGTGCAGGGTTTCCTTGGTGGGTTTTATTTCTTCCATCGTTCAGTCTTTTTTCAAAGAAAAGGCAAGCGCGTACATCTTCAGCTGTTTGAGCATAGAGGTGAGACCGTTTGACCGTGTTGGGGAGAGGTGTTCCTTCAAACCGATTTGGTCGATGAACACAGGCTCGTTGTTCAGTATATCCTGTGGAGTCTGTCCGCTATAGACGCGAATGAGCAGCGAAATGATGCCTTTGGTGATGACGGCGTCGCTGTCGGCTTTGAAAAACACTTTGCCGTCGTGGTACTCGCAACTCACCCACACGCGCGACTGGCAGCCTTTTATCAGGTTGGCCTCGGTCTTGTCTTTCTCATCGATAACAGGGCATTCTTTGCCCAGGTCTATGATGTAGGCGTATTTGTCTATCCATTCGTCAAAATTGGCGAATTCGTCGATTATCTGTTGTTCAATTTCTTGTATGGTCATTATTACCTAAACAATAAAGTTAGCGTTGATATTATGTTATTTCGGTGCTTTTTTTACAAGATATGCGGCTGCTATGCCGAATACCAGCTGCGGCAGGAGAACTGCCCAGAATGGCGGCAGGTTGCCGTTTATGGCGAACACAGTGGTTATTTTCATAAAAACGATGAAGGCGAAGGCTATGCTGATGCCAATGGCCAGGTGTAGTCCGATGCCGCCACGTGTCTTGCGCGACGACACAGCCACCCCGATAAATGTCATCACTATTACCGCCATGGGATTCAGTATGCGTTGCCACAGCTCTATCGACGAGGTCACCACGGTGGACGAGCCGCGCAGCCGTTCGCGTTGGATATATCTGTACAGTTGGGGTGTGTTCATCACTTGTATCTGCTGCGACGACAGTTTGAAATCATCCGGCGATAATTCGAGCGGTTGGGTGCATCTTGGTTGGTGGGTCAGCGTTTCTTTGCCGTCTTTCAGGTTCCTCGTATAATAATCTGTGCATTTCCACATGTTTGATGTCGAGTCAAAGATTATCCGTTCCGCAGTTATCCGTTGGCACAGCGCATTGCTGCTGTCCATTTTGTCAACACACAGGTTGAATGCCGTCATGTTTTCAGCATTGTAAGAGGTTGAATATACCAGCGTTTTTTCGTCGCTTTTGAAATGGACGCTGCCGAAATAACTCCGTTTCATCGGCCTGAAATAGTTGTTCTCGAACTCCATCAGGTACTGGTTGCTCCATGGTATCACGAAGTTGCTCATGACTATTACCATCACCGCCACTATTATCGACCCGTGCAGATAGGGTTGCAGCAAACGTTTGTAGCTCAAACCGCTGCCAAGTATTGCGATTATCTCCGTGTTGCCCGCCATCTTCGACGTGAAAAATATCACCGAGATAAAGATGAACAGCGGGCTGTAGAGGTTTATGAATCCGGGGATGAAGTTAAGGTAGTACTGGAACACAATCTTGCTCAGCGGGGCGTGGTTGCGCAGAAAATCGTCAAGTTTCTCTGAAATGTCGAAGGTGATGACAATGACTATTATGAGCGCCATGGCCAACAGGAAGGTCTTCAGATATTTCTTCAAGATATATCCGTCAATCAGCTTGTAGCGTTCCAAATATCTTGCTCTGATGCCCATCTGTTATCAAAAAACAGGGACTCCTGCGCATCCGCCAGAGAGTCCCTGTCTTCATTATTGTGATTTAACTGACCTCTGACTTATAAGTTAATTCCCATCAGCTTCTGGAATGCCGTGAGCGACTCAAGCACGTTGGTCTTGACATGTATGAATTCGTCCACGCCCAAGCCCTTGTACATCTCAATCTGCTCTTTCGGGTATCCGGCCAGCACTATGCTCTTCACCTTGCCTTTAAGTCCGTTGCATACGGCCTCGGCGATTTCGGGATATTCATCGTCGCTTGAGCACATGACCACGATGTCGGCTTGTGCCTCAAGTGCGGCTTTCACGCCTTCTTCGGCGCTCTTGAAGCCGGGGTTGTCTATAATCTGATAGCCTGCCACTCCGAAGAAATTGGTTGCAAAGCCTGAACGGGCCTTTCTCATGGCCAGGTTGCCGTAGGTCAGCAGGAACACCTTCGGTTTCTTGCCCGACTGCTCCGTGGCCAGTCTCAGATGCTCGAAAGCCTCTGCTCCGCGATACAGGCGCAGCGTCTTTATTGGACCTTCTGCCTTGTGGCAGCAGCAGCCACATTCCTTCTTCACAATCTTCTCGCCCATGATCTCCAACAGGTTCGGGTACTGATTGGTGCCGAGTATGGTGGTTTTGCGAGTGGCGATGTCCATGTCGCGCTGGGCGGCTATGCGTTCCACCTCGGCTTGTACAAAGCCCTCTTTTATAGCCTGTGCGAATCCGCCTTTGCCTTCGGCCGTAACAAACAGCTCCCAAGCGTATTGAGCTATCGAGTTGGTCAGGTTCTCGATGTAGTAGCTGCCGGCGGCGGGATCGACAATCTTGTCCAGATACGACTCCTCTTTCAGCAGTATCTGCTGGTTGCGGGCAATGCGGTAGCCAAATTCGTCGGCCTCCTTGTATGCCGTGTCAAACGGTGCCACGCTTATCGAGTCGGCACCGGCGATGGCTGCCGACATTGTCTCCGTGGTCGTTCTCAGCATGTTCACGTATGGGTCGTATATCGACTTGTTCCAGCGGCTCGACGTGGTGTGGATGAACACCTTGTATGCGCAGTCGCACTCGGGTTTGTATTGCTCCACAATCTTGCTCCAAAGCAGGCGTGCAGCCCTGATTTTGGCAATCTCCATAAAGTAGGTGCTGCCCGTCGCAAACGAGAAGACTATTCGTTTCGCCACATCCTCCACCTTGCAGCCCATGTCCGTCAGGTGTGCCATGAGGTCGTTGGCGGCCGCGAGCGTGAAGCCCAGTTCCTGTACTATGTTGCTGCCTGCGTTGTGAATCACGTTGCCGTTGACGGTGAACACCTTGAATAGCGGCAGTTCCTCTTTGGCGTATGCCAGCAGTTCGGCAGCGGCCTTGTAGTCGCCCTCTTCGCCGCGGTGGAAGTCACCGTGCGTCAGCGCATAGCGGTACATGTCGAAATTGCAGCTTCCTTCCAGCTTCTTTGTGTCGAAGCCGTTCTTCTTCGCAACGGCTACATACATCTTCAGCACCGTCAGATAGTCCTCAGCACAGGTGAAGTTCACCTTTATCGCATCCACAAATATCCCCTTCAGCAGCGTCTCCATGTCCTGCTCCGTGGCAATGCCCTTTGTGCAGAACGCCAGCGATGTGGCGCCTCTCTTCAACGCATCCAGCGCTATGGCGTTGGCCTTCGATGGGTCTTTCTCCGTGATGTCCTGGCGTATGTCCCACACGTTGTTGTCCGTGTGTTTGCCGCGCGTGTAGGGCTTCTGTCCGGGGTTCGAGTCCAGATATTCAAGGTTCTGCAGGTCTTCGGCTCTGTAGTATGGTTTTACCTTGAATCCCTCGATGGTTTTCCATACGAGTTTCTTTTCGTAGTCAGCACCTTTCAGGTCTTTGTTGATGACTTCTTCCCATTTTTCCGTCGAAACTGGAGGGAATTCGCTGAACAATTTATTGTCTTCCATTAAGTTGTGTGTTTATGTTACGTGGTGTGTGTAAACCGCAAAGATAGTAAATAATTATTAATAATCCTAACCTCTACGAAAAACACTTTTCCATGTCGTATCTCTACACGTCTTTCACATGACTTTGATATGACTTTGGTCCACTCCATACTTAGGCAACCTCCTCCACCTCGCAGCCATCCTCTTTCAAAAACAGCAGGAATCCCTTAACCGACGGATACCCCATCGCCTCCATCGCTGCGCAGTAGTCCCTTACCTGCTTCTTGTAACCTTTGTGTTCCGAGCCGGTCTTGAAGTCCACCACCCACGTTTCTCCGTCGGCAAACACAATCCTGTCTGGTCGCAGTTCCGTTCCGTTGAAAATCAGTGTCTGTTCTTGTTTCACCTTGAGCCCTTTTGCAAAGAATTTATGGCTCTCTTGTCCGTTCACCGCCTGCAGCGCTAGGCGTCTCACCCTCTCCGTCGTCTCGTTGTCCAACTTCAGCCGTTTTGCCTGTCTCTCCACTGCACGCTCCACATCGTCGGCGTCGTTAGTCATAGCCAGTGTCTCGTGCACCAGCGTTCCGAACTCCTGTTCCTGGCTTTTCGATTCCTCTTCGTTTGCGTGTTGTGCATACAGTATTCTCTCCGCGTAGCTCGGAAAACTTATTTCCTCGAGCGTCACCAGCTCCCGTTTTTCCTTGAGGTCATTCGGGTTTGTGTTCTTATGGTCTTCTCCAAAGCAGAATTGTTCGCCTCCTTCCGTAGTTCGCTGTGTTTTTTGAGCACCCGCTATTTCCATTGTTTTTGCTATGTTCCACAGCAGCTGTTGATGACTTTTCGTGTCCCCGTCGCTTTTCTTGCAGCTGGCATACACTATCAGCTTCTCCTCTGGACGCGTAAGTGCTACATAAACCTTGTTCGTCATGTCCATCTCTTGCAGTTTCCGCTCCTCTTCAAACTGTTTGTCGAACACCGTCTCTTCGCTCTTCGAGGTGTTCACCAACCCCACTTTCAGCTCCAGTTCCGGTTCCTCCACCTTTACCCATATAGGGTTGTTGCGACCTCCCGCGGTGGGCATGGCCACTATCGCCACCTTCCACTGCAGTCCTTTTGCCGTGTGTATCGTTCTCAGCGGCACCGCTTCGCTTCCGCCAGTGCAGGCCAGTCGCATGTCTCCCAGGTGGTTGTCCATCCAATCCAGAAACTCCCTCAGATCCTGACGATGTGTCTGGGCGTATTCTGCTGTCACGTTCATCAGTTTTGCTGCGTAGGCGTTTTCTATGCCTTCGAGGTTGCATTTGCGTACAATCTCTTCGCAGCAGTCATATAGCGACATCTGTCTCATCGCCTTGAAGTTCATCTCTATCCCGGCTGCCGTCATCATCTCGTCCAGTCTCCTCCAGCTCCTGTTCTTCGCCATCTCTGCCACATAGCCTTTGTCTATCTTGCCCATGTATTCCAGTTCCATCAGTGCCGTCAACGCCGCTTTCTCGTTATCGGGATTCGCTATGCATTTCATTGTCGCAAGCGCCATCCTCACCAGATGGCTCTTCTCTAGTTTTTGCGACTCGTTTGACTCTATCTTTATTCCTCTTCTCGTCAGCACTTCCGCCACCTTCGTCAGCTGGTCGTTCTTCGCCGCCATCACGCATATATCGCCGTACTCAAAACCCTTGCCATGCTGTGCCTCCACCTCGTCGCCTATCGCCTCCCACAGCTCGTCGCTGTTCTCCCTGAAGTCCAGTTTCACAAACCCGTCGAGTTTATCCCCTCTCTCATTCCAGCCCTGTATCATGTCGTCTTTGCCGTCTATCCGCTGGCCTATATACATCTCTGTCAGGTATTCGTTGTCGCCGAATCCAGTTCTTATCGCTTTGCTGAAATAATTGTTGATGAACTCCACCAGCACTTTCCTCGACCGCCAGTTCTTCTTCTTCGGAAACGGCGTGTATATGCTGTCGTTCGACATGTTCAGGTGTCCGTAGCCCTTCACCTTCGGCAACTCGATAAACTGTCTCACGTCTCCGCCTCTGAAACGGTATATCGCCTGCTTGGCATCTCCCACCACTAGCGATGTGTGCCCGTTGCCCACCGAGTTCTCCACCAGCGGCACCAGGTTGCGCCACTGCTGTCTCGAAGTGTCCTGAAATTCATCAATCAGTATGTTTTTGTATCGGTTTCCTATCCTTTCGTATATGAATGGTGCATCGTCAATCTCCACCACGTCTGCAATCCGCTCCGTTATCTTTGAAAGGTGCAGCACCCGGTTCTCCTTATAGTATTCCTCAACTAGTGTGTTAATACGCTTCAGCAGCCCTATCTCGTACAGTCGGGCCATCAATTTCTTTCTGCTGTTGTAAAGCGGCAGGCTCTCCTTCTTTTTCTCTATTATCTCGAACAGGTTCTTGAGTTGCGGCTTAATCGCCCGGATAGCCTCTCGTGTTGCCTCGTCGCATTTTGGCGAAGCAATCTTGTTATCCTCGACATCCATGAATGCGAGTACATAGCTGTTCGGTTTGACGTATTTTTTTCTGACAAGGTTTTGGAAATATCCGGGCATTGATTTGGCACCGTAATAGAACATATTCCAGTCAATGCCTTTCTCCTTAATCAGGTTCAGCCCTTCGTTGCCAAGCTTTGCCATCTCTTCATCGAACTTTGCGTTCGCTTCGCGGTATTTCCGCTTCAGCCTCAGATATTCCTCCAGGTTCCAATCGCCCAGTTCCTGTATGTGTTTCGGTGTCTCCTCGTCCAGCACCAGTTCCACCATCTCCTTAAGCTCTTTCTCGACGTCGTATCGCTGCCCGTCTTTCATTCTTTCTTCGCTGTAGGTCTCCATCAGTTTCGTCAGTTCATCTTCCCCTGATGTCCCTATCAGCGCCATAAGGTTGTCCGTAACCCGCTCCACCAACTCGTCCTTATCTAGCGTTACCTCGAAGTCCTCGGGCAGGTCCAGGTCGTGGGCGAACGTCTTCACTATCCTGTGGGCAAAACTGTCTATCGTACATACCGACAGGTCGCTGTAGTTGTGCAGCACCGACTCGTAAACCACCTTCGCCTTTCGTCTCACCTCTTCCGCTGTCAGTCCCGTCGTCGCCATCAGACTCTCCTCTATATGCGGTCGTTTTTCCAGCTCGTCGTTACACAGGGCGTCCAACTCCTGCACTATGCGCTGCTTCATTTCGTTCACGGCTGCGTTCGTGAATGTGATGGCCAGTATCCGCTTGAATCGTTCCCGCAGTCCTTCGTCGCTGTTTGCGTCAAACGCCAGTGTCAGATAGGTAAGCGCCAGCTGGTAGGTCTTTCCCGACCCCGCCGACGCCTTGCACACTATAAACCGTGCACGTTCGGGCATTCGGTCTCCCTCTTTCATTATATTTTGGTTCTGCATCTGCGGAAATATTTACATGTGTCGTTCTTCGGTTTTCTTTGACGATGCAAAATTACTAATTGTTTACGGATGTCGCGTATATAGATAAGGTCTAGTTATGAAACTTTTTTACACCTTTTTGTTGATAATTCAAAAAAAAGTTTTATTTTAGCCTCGGAAAAAGTAGTGGCATTAGCTACTCTCTGAATTTAAAATAATCTAAAATTCAATATCATGGAAGCAAAAAAATCACCCAAGGCTGACCTTGAAAATCGTAAAGGTCTCTTTTTGGAAATCGGATTGGTGGTGATTCTTGCAGTCGCTCTGCTCGCTTTCAACATCAAGTCTTACGACCGCGAACAGGTTGAGGCTATAGAGCGCACCGTCCTCGACGAGGTTGAGGAAACCATCATCCAGACCGAGGAGCAGGAGAAACCGCCTGAGCCAGAACCTCCGCAGGAGCAGGTCCTCACCGAACTCGAAGTCGTTGAAAACGATGCCGAGATTGAAAACGAGGTGAAGATGGAAGACTTCAGCAAGGAGGTCCTGAACACCGAAGCTGTCGCTCCTATCGTTGAAACCAAGGATGAGGAGGTCGAAGAGGAAGTAGTTATTATCCCCGACGTCAACCCCGAGTTCGCTGGTGGCGAGGCTAAGCTTTACGAGTACCTCTCCGAGAACATCAAGTATCCCGACCTGGCTCGCGACGGCGGCATCACAGGTAAGGTATATGTGCAGTTTGTGGTCGAGAAGGACGGTTCCATCACCAACATTCAGGTCAAACGTGACATCGGCGGCGGTTGCGGCGAAGAGGCAAAGCGCGTCGTTCGCGGCATGCCCAAGTGGAAACCCGGTAAAGTCGGTGGCCGTACTGTCCGTTCGCAGTTCATCCTGCCCATCAACTTCGTTCTGAAATAACTTCATAAAATTGGCGAATTTAGGTAACGGGCTGCCCGACACGTTTGGGCAGCCTTTTTTTGTAGCATGATTTCAATCAACAACCTCTCCGTCCAGTTTACAGGACAGAATCTCTTCTCCTCCGTCACCTTCAACATTGCCGACAACGACCGCATCGGCCTTGTCGGTAAGAACGGTGCTGGCAAATCCACTCTCCTCAAGATTCTCTGCGGACAGCAGGAACCCGAGAGCGGCACCATCGTCATCGCCTCGGGGCAGACCGTCGGCTACCTTCCTCAGGAGATGATTCCCGACCGCGAAGGCACCGTACTCGAAGGCGCGCTCAAGGCGTTCGACCATATCGACCTCCTCGAACAGCAGCTCCAGTCGCTCACCGACGAGATTGCCAACCGCACCGACTACGAATCCGACTCCTACCTCCGCCTCATACAGCGTCACAACGACCTCTCCGAGCATATCACCCTTCTCGGTGGTAACAACCGCGGCGAGATGGCCGAAAAGATTCTTCTCGGTCTCGGCTTCCGCCACAGCGATTTCCAGCGTCCCATAGCTGAGTTCTCGGGAGGCTGGCAGATGCGCGTCCAACTCGCCAAACTCCTCCTTCAGCACCCCGACTTCCTCC
>JAFZTV010000032.1 GCA_017618625.1 Bacteroidales bacterium
TGATGATGGTGGTGATGGTGATCGTCATGGTCGTGATGGTGGTCGTGGTCGTTGTCATCGTCGTCGTGGTCGTGATGGTGGTCGTCATCGTGATCATCGTCGTCATCATCGTCATCATGTTCCACGTCGGCGCCAGCTTCAACTTCGTGTACCCAGGTGGCTGAGGTCGCTACCTCGTCGAAGTTGAACATGTTGGTGTTGAGTATGCGGTCGAAATCGACATCGCCGTAGTCACATTCTATGATTTCGGCTTTTCTTTGGAGGTTGCGTATGATTTGCCGTATCTGGCCGAGTTCGTCGGGGGAGACTTCGGAGGCTTTGTTGAGGAGGATGATGTTGCAGAATTCAATCTGCTGGATGACGAGGTTCTCAATGTCCTCCTCGTCGATGGCCGGACGCGTGAGGTCGAGTCCGTTTTTGAATTCGTCGCGCATACGCAGTGCATCGACCACGGTGACAATGCAGTCGAGGCAGGGGAGGGAGTCGGCGGGGAAGTCGGGGACTTGGGTTGGAATGGAGCAGATGGTCTGTGCGATGGGTTCGGGCTCGCAGATACCGCTGGCTTCGATGACGACGTAGTCGAATCGCTGCATAAGAGCGATGTCGCGCAGTTGGTTGACGAGGTCCATCTTCAGCGTACAGCAGATACAGCCGTTCTGCAGAGCTACAAGGCTGTCGTCGGACTGACCTACTATGCCGCCTTGTTGGATGAGTGCGGCATCGATGTTGACTTCTCCGATATCGTTAACGATGACGGCAAACTTGATGCCTTTGCGATTGTTGAGTATTCTGTTGAGTAGGGTTGTCTTGCCGCTTCCTAGATAGCCGGTTAGAAGGAGAATTTTCATTAATGCAAAATTACTTTAGTGTTGGAGATTCTTGGTTGTTTAATGGCGTTTTAGCCAGTCGATGAAAGCTAAGACCACTTTGTAGAGCAACCACAGAAGGAATCCGATAGCTGCCCAATGAAGAATGAATTGTACGTAATACATATTGTTTTGCTATTTAGTATTCAAAGCTGCTGCCGCCGAGGAATTCGCGCATTATCGAGGTAGGTGGTACGTGTTTGGGGTCAATGGGTTCGATGAGTTCGATGAAGTTCAGCAGGCGACAAGCTTCTGCGTACTCCTTGCAGTTTTCGGGTACTTGCTTGAGGAGCGGTTCGGCGAAGGTTTTCAGGAGAGCAATCTCATAGAAAAGCGCGCTGTTGAACATGACATCGGCGTTCTCCTGGTAGGGGAAGATGTGTTTGCGCTCGCCGGCCTGCACGTTGTCCCAACGCTTCAGTGTTTCAAGGGCGTTCCATCCGCGGAAGCTGTTATCGCGGACTATGCGTCGGATGAGGCGGTTGTCGCTGGAATGGATTATGTTTTGGTCGTCGATGGCAACCTGTGTGAGTGCTGAGACGTAGATTTTGAATTTAAGATGGTCGGGAATCTGAGCGGTGAGTTTGGGGTTGAGGGCGTGGATGCCTTCGATGATGAGCAGCTTGTTCGGTTTTAGAGAGAGTTTCTTGCCGCTGAAATAGGGGTCGCCTTTGATGAAGTCGAAGGTTGGGATTTCGACTTCCTCGTCGTTGAAGAGTCGTGTCAGGTGGTCGTTGAGCAGAGGGATGTCGAGCGCATCGACGCTCTCGAAGTCGTATTCGCCGTTGGGGAGCTTTGGAGTGCGGTCGCGGCTGACGAAGTAGTCGTCGAGGGAAATCTGCTTGACGTCGTGGCCGAGGACGTTGAGTTGGACGCTGAGGCGTCGGCAGGAAGTGGTTTTGCCGGAGGAAGAGGGTCCAGCGATGAGGATGAGGCGGACTTGGTCGCGACGTTGGTGTATCTGTTCGGCGACTTCGGCGTATTTCTTCTCATGGAGGGCTTCGGCGACCTGTACGAGCTGGTTGGCACCGCCTGCTTTTATAACATTGTTAAGGTCGGTAATGGTGGGTATGCGGAGGAGCTTGACCCATCCGTGGTGCTCCTGGAAGATGTTGAAGAGTTTATCGGCGCGGTCGAAGTGGTATTTTATTTCGGGCTCGGGCATGTTGAGGAGGTATCCGTCTTCGAAGAGGTCGAGAGTCCAGCCAGTGAGGCATCCTGTGGAGGGAACAGTGCGCGAGGAGAGTTTGTGGACGGTGCCGTCGAGGAACTGCATCTCGATGTAGAGTTGCTTGAGCGATTCGAGCAGACGGTAGGTTTCGGGCAGGTCTTCTTTGGAGATGAGCTTGAGGGCGTCCTCCTTGAGCATCACCTTGCTGTTGAATGGGAGGTCCTGCTGCTGGAGCTGGGACATGCGTCGTGTTATGTTCTCGCACACTTTGGCGTGGTCGATGTCGATGCCTTCGATGCGACAGTAGGTGCCGTTGAGCAAGGAGTGGTCGAAATAGAGGTGAGCGTCGGGGTAGGTGTCTTTGACAGCCTTGTACATCATGAATCCGAGGGAGTTCTGATAGAGGCGCTTGCCCTGACGGTGGCTGAGGTCGAAGAACTCAATGGTGCGGGGATTATATATTCGGTACTGTAGAGTTTGGATTCTGTTGTTGACCAGTGCTCCGAGAATCGGTTTCCCTCCGGTCATCTCCATAAACTGGTCGTGGCTTTGGCGGACGATTTCGGCGAGGGAGGTGCCGTGCTCGACATAGCGGCGCTCGTTGAAGTTCTCTATTACAATTTCGATGTTGTTCATGATGTTTTCAGTTTTCAATTCTCAACTTTCAATTAGCCATCGTTTCTTCAATTTCTTCGATGGTCTTGGGAATGGGTTTGCCTAGGACGCGGCAGCCTTTAGCGGTGATGAGGATGTCGTCTTCGATGCGGATGCCGCCGAAGTCTTTCCACTTCTCCAGCTCGCTGAAGTTGATGAAGCTCTTGTTGGTGCCTTCGGCGTGCCACTTGTCGATGAGGGCGGGGATGAAATAGCAGCCGGGCTCGTCGGTGAGGACGAAGCCTTTCTCGAGTTTGCGTCCGCAACGAAGGCTGCCGAGGCCGAACTGCTCGGAGGGACGGGTGCGCTCGTCGTAGCCGACGTATATCTGGCCGTAGTTCTCCATGTCGTGGACGTCGAGGCCCATCATGTGGCCGAGGCCGTGGGGCATGAGGAGGCTGTGGGCGCCGTTGGCGACGATGTCGTCGACGCGGCCTTTAAGTATCTTGAGGTCTTTGTAGCCCTGTGCGAGGATTTTGCTCACTTCGGTGTGGACCTCTTTGTAGGTGATGCCGGGACGTGAGATGCGGATGGCTTCGAGCTGAGCGGCCAGCACTATCTCGTAGATAGCTTTTTGGCGGGCGTCGAACTTGCCGCCGACGGGCACCGAGCGTGTGATGTCGGAGCAGTAGTTCATGGCGGTCTCGCAGCCGGCGTCCATGACCAGCATGCGGCCTTTGGCGAGGCGGTTGTTGTGGCCGTGGTTGTGGAGGGTTTCGCCGTGGACGGTCATGATGATGGGGAAACTCACGGGGCCGTTGCCTTTCCAGGCTTCGCCTTCCATGATGCCGGCGAGTTCGTATTCGTAGCGTCCGGGCATGGCCTGGCGCATTGCATTGACGTGCATGTTGTAGGCGGTGTCGATGGCTTTCTCGATTTCGACTATCTCTTCGTCGCTCTTGATGCTGCGCTGTTTGACGCAGGCTTTGATGAGGTCGAGGGAGGCGTACATGGGCACAGCGCCATAGCGTAAGCCCAGGAGCTGGCTCAGCTGCCACTGGTTGTCGGAGCGGTAGGGCGGGAGGTAGTGGGCCTTGCGGCCGAGGCCTACGGCTTGGTCGCAGAAGTCTTGCAGTTCGGCGAGGGTGCCGCTGTTGCGAACGCCCACGCTGGCGGCCAGTTTTTTCACGCTGGGCAGCGGACCTGTCCAGATGATGTCGTCGATGTCGTAGTCGTTGGCGAAGATATAGTCTTTGCCGGAGTCGCAGTCGAGCACGCCCACCAGGTCTTCGCGCTGAAGACCGAAGAAATAGAGGAAGGTGCTGTCCTGGCGGAACCAGTAGGTGTTGTCCTTGTAGTTGCAGGGGGCTTCGTGGTTGCCTTGGATGATGATGATGCCGTGCTTGACGTCTTTGCGCAGCTGCTCGCGACGAGCGATGTAGGTCTCTTTTTTGAACATAATATGGTGTTTTTTATTGATTACGAGGTGGTCAACGGGTCGTTGCGACGCGTTGCGTGTAAATATAATAACTCAACTCTTTGGTTTTTATTGCCGTCGTGGAAATATTTGTGTGAATGTATGGTTTTCTGTCCCTTCCAGTCGTCTGTAGGCTCCGCGCCTCGCCGTCCCCCCTCACTGGGAGCGATATGGGAGCGAGGTGCTCTTTACCTGCTTTCTACCTGCTCTGTGACGAAATTCCTGTTTCCCTCTCGTCGCTCGTCCTGTTCTGCCTCGCGCGGAATGGCAACGGACCTCCCGAATCGACTCCTTCAAACGTCACCGAGGGGCGCTGTTGAAGTCTTGCCGAATGTTTTTCTCTTGTTATTTGCCAATTTTCAATTTATTATCGTACCTTTGCACTCCCAAATGTGACGAGGGAAATATCTTAACTTAAATATCAAAACATCATGACCAAAGATAATCTGAAACTGAACCCCAACCCGCTGGTGACCTTCCTCCAGAAGCCTATGAAGGAATTCACCAAGGCCGACATGCTGCGTGTTATCGAGCATTTCGAAATCAAGATGATTAAGTTCCGCTATATGGCGCACGACGGTCGCTTGAAGACCCTCAACTTCGTCATCAACAGTTTCGACCACGCCGATGAGATTCTCACCTCTGGTGAGCGTGTAGACGGTTCGAGCCTTTTCCCGTTCCTCGAGGCTGGCAGCAGCGACCTTTACGTCATTCCGCGCTTCCGCACGGCTTTCCTCGACCCCTTTGCCGAGATTCCGACGCTTGACCTCCTCTGCAACTTCTATACCAAGGACGGTGAGCCCTTCGAGATGGCTCCCGAATACACCCTTGCTAAGGCTGGAAAGGCCTTCCGTGAGGCTACGGGCGGAATGGAGTTTGAGGTTATGGGCGAGCTGGAATACTATGTCATCGCCGAGAAGGAAGACGACTATCTTCCCGCCGACCAGCGCGGCTACCACGCTTCGCAGCCGTTCTGCAAATTCGAGGAGTTCCGCGTCGAAGCCATGAAGCTTATTGCCGAATGCGGCGGCCTTATCAAATACGGTCACTCCGAGGTTGGTAACTTCACCGTGGGCGACACAATGTACGAGCAGAACGAGATAGAGTTCCTGCCGACTACACTCGAAGATGCAGCCGACCAGCTCGTTATAGCCAAATGGATTATGCGTCAGCTCGGCTATGAATACGGCATTACCGTTACTTTCGCACCGAAGATTACCGTCGGCAAAGCCGGCAGCGGTATGCATATCCACACCCGCATCACCAAGAACGGCAAGAATATGTACGTCGGCGAGAACGGACTCACCGAAGTGGCTCACAAGGCCATAGCCGGCATACTCGATTTGGCTGGCTCGCTCACCGCTTTCGGCGACACCAACCCCACCTCGTATTTCCGTCTGGTGCCCCATCAGGAGGCTCCCACGAATATATGCTGGGGCGACAGAAACCGCTCGGCGATGGTGCGAGTGCCGCTGGGTTGGAGCAAAGGCAGCGGCAATATGATGGCGCATTGCAATCCGCTTGAGAAAGACGGCGAGGTCGATTTCACATACAAGCAGACCATCGAACTGCGCACTCCCGACGGCTCGGCCAACGTCTATCTGCTGCTTGCCGGAATGACTGTGGCGGCTCGTCACGGATTTGAGATGGAGAACGCCGTCCAGTATGCCAAAGACCGCTATGTGAGCGTCAATATCTTCGAGCACGAGGATGTGCTGAAACGCCTCGCGGTGTTGCCCGACAGCTGCGCCGCCAGCGCCGATGTGCTTGAGCGTGACCGCAAGATTTATGAGGACAAGGGCATCTTTGCTCCCGCCCTCATCGACGGTATCTTGAAAGACCTGAGAGCCTACGATGACCGCAACCTCCGCAAGGAAATAGGCAACGACCCCGAGAAGACCTTGGAGCTGGTGCAGAGGTTTATGCATTGCGGTTGATATGCTCTTTGCATTAAACGACGACGATTATTTGTTTCCTGACCCCAGCAATGCCGAGGGTCAGGATTCTATGTACCCGGGTCTGCTGGCCATTGGCGGCGACCTCTCGCCGGGACGCTTGATGGCGGCCTATAGGCGGGGCATCTTCCCTTGGTTCGACGAAGGCGAACCCATACTCTGGTGGTCGCTCGACCCGCGTATGATCCTGCTCTTGGACCAGTTCCGCTACTCCAAAAGCCTGCGGCGCACCGTCGAGTCCGGTCGCTTTGAGGTGCGTGTCGACACCTGTTTCGAGCAGGTGATACGCTCCTGTGCTGCTGTCTCTCGCGAGGGACAGAACGGCACCTGGATTACCGAGGATATGATAGAGGCGTACCTAAGGCTGCACCAGATGGGCGTAGCCCATTCGTTTGAGTCCTTTCTCGACGGCACCCTTGTGGGTGGTCTTTACGGTGTGTCGCTGGGGCGTTTCTTTTCGGGCGAGTCGATGTTCCACACCGTCCGCGACGCCTCCAAGGTGGCTTTTGTTAAATTGGTGGAATACAGTCGGATGCACGGATTCTATTTTATTGATGCCCAGCAGCCCACCGCCCATCTCGCCTCGCTCGGAGCGAAGGAAATGCCACGAGGGGAGTTTCTGGAGCATCTGCAAAAAGCACTCCCATGCAACGACTCCCCAACCTCGAAATTCATGGCTCAAAATTCCCAATGGCATCGCCACTCCGTCGCCCTCTCTCTAGGTGGCAACCAAGGCGATGTGGCAGGCACTATGAATCGTGCCTGCGAGATGATTTCCGAGTCGGTGGGTCCGATATGTTGTTTTTCGCGCGATTACGAGTCCGAACCCTGGGGCTTCGACCATCCCGTGCCCAACTTTTTGAACCGCTGCGTTGTAGTCGATACCGACCTTTCCCCGCGAGAGGTGTTGGAGAATATAATGGAGATAGAGAAGCGCCTCGGTCGCCAGAGGTCATCAGTCAGTGGTAAGGGGTCACTTCAAAATTCACAATTCGAAATTCAAAATTCACACTACTCCTCCCGGCCGATTGACATCGACATACTTTTCTACGACAGTCGGGTGTTGAATGAGCCTGATTTGCAGGTGCCTCATCCTCGCCTCCATCTGCGCCGTTTTGTGCTCGAGCCTCTGGCCGAGTTGATGCCGTCGTTTAGGCATCCTGTTCTGAAGAAATCGGTACTAGAACTTTTGAACGAGTGTGAGGACGAGGGGAGAGTTTTTTAGTTTCATGTTTATTTTTAAGATGTTTTGGTGTAATGTAATGAGAGTTAACAAGTAACGAGATGTCGCTTTTACATTTCTCCTACAGCTGTTTTACATTTCTTTTACATTTCATTTACCTTTCTCCTACTTTTCTTCTACATTTTACCTATACTAACCTTATACTGACCTTATACTGACCTTGTACTGACCTTACCTTGGGCTTACTTTTTTCCTACTTTTTTCCCACATTGGTTTTACATCCTCGCCGGTTTGTTTGTACCATGTCGGGAGTTGATTGGATTAGAATGATAAGTTGTTGGCTAATAATTTCCTACGGGTGAATTATGGAGGCAGTCTTACGTTTAATCCAGTTGAAAAGGATTGTATCCCGATACAAGAAAAATCGTGAGATTCCATTGCTGATTCAAATGATTGAATTTAAGTGATATTTAATGATTTTTTGTTTTTTTTAAGGTAAGTTTTGTTGCTTTTATATATAATTATCCGTATATTTGCTGTGTACAAGATAATGTGCGTATGGTGCCAAATCGGTGACAATCAACACCGAAAAGGTTATCACGAGCACGTATGCATAGCACAATAACCATGGAAAACAAAAATAATACACACAATATGACACACAGCACTACTTCTTCTATGCAGCAAAACGCTGCGATGGTGAAAAGAA
>JAFZTV010000033.1 GCA_017618625.1 Bacteroidales bacterium
GTCAAGAGTCAAGAGTCAAGAGTCAAGAGTCAAAGTTAACCACCGTTTGGAACACACTCCTCACCTTCCTCTTCATCAGCTTCACTCGACTTTTCTTCCGTAGCGGCTCTAACCTAAACCCTGCCGAAGCCAACGAGGTGGCATGGAGAACGGCCACCCAGATGGTCGACCAGATGGGTTCGCACTGGAATCTTGCACAAATCCCGCAGATAGTCGGGGCTTATTGGAATATTTTTCTCATCTTTGCAATCGGAATGGTTGTACATTGGCTGCCCGCACGTTTCAAGCGTCGCTACCGCCTCTGGTTCGCCTCGATGCCTCTGTGGCTTATGCTGATAGTCGTCGTTGCTGCGGTCTTTGTGTTCTACCAGTTCGTCACCGCTGGCCTTCAACCGTTCATATATTTCCAGTTCTGAAATGAAACTATCTGTCAAAATATCTTTTTCGATTATCGTGGCCCTACTGATTGGCAGTTTGAGCTCGTGTGCCAAGCAGGGCTACCCTTCGGGCGGCCCCGTCGACAAGCAGCCGCCTAAGGTCAAAGGTGTGTCTCCCCAAAGCGAGACCACCAACTACACGGCCAAGAAGTTCAAGATAGACTTCGACGAGTATGTCACGATGAAGGATGCCGACAACAACGTGCTCATCTCGCCCCCGATGAAGACGAAGCCCGAATATCAAACAAAAGGGCACAGCGTTATAGTCAAATTGAACGATACCCTTGCTCCCAACACCACCTATCTCTTCCAGTTCAAGGGCGCCATCGTGGATTTCAACGAAGGCAATCCTCTTCCCTCGTTCGAATATGTCTTTTCCACAGGCGACGCCCTCGACTCGATGACCATTGTCGGCAAAGTGACCGATGCGCTGACTCAGTCTCCAACCGAAAACACTCTGACGGTTGTGGTTTACCGCATGACCGACGCCATCGATTCCCTGGGTGACTCGATTGTATCATTGGGCACTCCGACCTATCAGACGCGCACCGCCTCCGACGGCTCGTTCAAGTTCAACTACATGACTCCCGGACGCTACAAGCTTATCGCCTTCGACGATGCCGACAAAAACCTGAAATACTCGGCATCGGAAGCCATTGCCTGGCTTGACACTTTGGTCTCTGCTCAGCTTATGCCCAAACCTGCCGACACAACCGATGCTCAAAGCGACAGCATTGAAAATAAACTAGATACGATAAAGGTCGAAAGTGTCGAAAAAATGCAGGAACTCCTATTGCAAATATCGCTAAAAGAAAATCCTGCGCAGCGGGTAACATCCAGCGTATTTACCTCTCGGGGCTGTCTGCAAATAGTCACTCAATCCCCCATGGTGGCTCCTGTGGTCGAGGCCGATTCGTTGATATGGTCGGTCAACAAGATTGGCGACACGTTGAGTCTTTGGACTTTACGCCGCACTTGCGACTCGGTGCGGCTGGTGCTGCGCGACACAGCTACCTCGCTCAACGACACCCTCACAATCAAGTACCGCCAACCTAAGAAGTCTAAACGCAAAACAGACTCGCCCGAAAATGATTTGAATGTTGTCCGCTCGCTAACTGGTACCGCTCATCCATACTACGACACGATGAAAGTCCGGTTTGAGGTGCCTATCGGCAGCGTGCAAGGCGACATCCACGTAATGAATCTGTCCGACAGCACCACGTCGACTGCCAGTTTGTCGCTTGACTCCACCCATGCTGTGGGAAGCATAATAACAGCTACTCCTCTTAAACAGGGAGAGAAATACAAGGTGACCCTTCCCGCAGGAATATGTACCGACCTCTATGACCGAAAGAACGATTCGCTGGTGTTCACCACAACTCTCACCTCGGCCAGCGACTATGGCACTTTAACATTCGATATAGCCGTCAACGGCGTCATGCAACACCCAATCCTGCAGCTGCTCGACGACAAAGGCAGCGTTGTGCGGCAGCAACCGGTTTCTTCTGGCTCCTTGCAGTTCGAAAATCTGAAGCCCGCCACATATCGCATACGTCTATTCGACGACCTCGACGCCAACGGGAAATGGACTCCGGGCGACTACTACCTCCACCGCCAGCCCGAACCGGTCAGATATTTCAACAAAAGCCTCCAGCTACGCGCCAACTGGGAGATGTCCGAGAGTTGGAGTTTGGAGTAGCGGATACAATAAAAACAGACACATAGCGTTTTATAAATCAGTTAACTTAAAAATCATTCAGCATGACAGAATTTGAGAAATTTGCCACCAAACACTGTGGCATCAGCAGCACCACCTACGCGAAATACACCGCAGCCGCCAACCGCGCCATCATGAGCGCCGCCCCGATGGCTTCGCTGACCCCCTATATCATCGAAGAGCGTCAGCTCAATATGACCCAGATGGATGTCTTCTCGCGTCTGATGATCGACCGCATCATCTTCCTCGGCACCGCCATCGACGACTACACCTCCAATGTCATACAGGCCCAGCTGCTTTTCCTCGAGTCGGTCGACAGCCAGAAAGACATCTCGATATATCTCAACTCGCCGGGAGGCTCTGTCTATGCCGGATTGGGCATCTACGACACCATGCAGCTCATAAGCCCCAAGATTTCCACCATCTGCACCGGTTTGGCTGCTTCGATGGCTTCCGTTCTGCTCTGCGCCGGCGAGAAAGGCATGCGATCCGCACTGCCCCACAGCCGAGTGATGATTCACCAGCCGATGGGTGGCGCCGAAGGCCAGGCTTCGGATATGGAGATTACCGTGCGTGAGATACAGAAACTCAAGAAAGAGCTCTACGAAATTATAGCCAGCCACAGCGGCAAACCTATCGAGCAGGTCGAGAAAGACAGCGACCGCGACCACTGGATGACCGCCGAAGAGGCCAAGGAATACGGCATGATTGACGAAGTGCTCCGCAAACGCGAAAAGACCGAAGAATAATGCAGATAAAGATAATCAACAAGTCGCACCACCCGCTGCCGCACTACGAGACGGCACAGTCGGCGGGTATGGACCTCCGTGCTTTCCTGCCCGAAGGACCGATAACGCTGAAACCGATGGAGCGAGGCCTTGTCAAGACCGGACTTTTCATGGAACTGCCCGCAGGCTTTGAGGCACAGGTGCGTCCGCGCAGCGGATTGGCGCTGAAGAAAGGCATCACCGTGCTCAACTCGCCTGGCACCATCGACGCCGACTATCGCGGCGAGATTTGTGTCATACTTATAAACCTCTCGCAGGAGGACTTCGTCATCAACGACGGCGAACGCATCGCCCAGATGGTGATAGCCCGCCACGAGCAGGCCGAGATAATCGAAGTATCCGAACTCTCCGACACCGAACGCGGTGCCGGCGGCTTCGGACATACGGGAAAGAAATGAAAGTGGTTAGTGGTCGGCAGTCGGCAGTCGGTAGGCTGACGCAGAGTTTTATTCTCTGTTTTGCGCTGCTGACGCAGATGCTCTTTGTCTCGTGTGCCGACGCAAGACCTTCAGATGCTGCTCCACAGCGGTCGGCCACTCGGTTTCTGACGGGTGCCGAGGGGCTTATGGGCGACCTCTCGCAACTGGCTTCTTCCCGCGTCGCCGTGGTGGGCAACCAGACATCGGTCGTCGGAGCCACCCATCTTGTTGACACCTTGCTGGCCAAAGGCGTAAGCGTAAAAAAGATTTTCTGTCCCGAGCATGGGTTCCGCGGCACTGCGGCAGCGGGAGCCAAAGTCGACAACAGCGTCGACCCCAAGACCGGCCTTCCCATCGTCTCGCTCTATGGCAAGAACAAGAAACCCACGCCCGAGCAGATGAAGGATATCGACGCGGTCATCTTCGACTTGCAGGATGTGGGATGTCGGTTCTATACCTACATAAGCACGCTGCACTATGTGATGGAAGCCTGTGCCGAAGCCAACCTGCCGCTCGTGGTGCTCGACCGCCCCAACCCCAACGGACACTATGTCGACGGACCTGTGCTCGACACCTCACGCTACCGCTCGTTCGTGGGCATGCATCCCGTGCCTGTGGTGTATGGGTTGACCATAGGAGAGTATGCGACGATGATCAACGGTGAAGGATGGCTCAAAGGCGGCGCAAAGTGCGACCTCACCGTCGTCCCCATGCAGGGCTACAGGCGCGACAGCGTTGGCTACCAGCTTCCCGTAGCTCCGTCGCCCAACCTGCGCAACGCCCACGCCATAGCGCTCTACCCGTCGCTCTGCCTTTTCGAAGGCACCAACTGCGGCGTCGGTCGCGGCACACCCTCGCCGTTCGAGATAGTCACTTACGGCAGCGACACCCTCGACCTGCGCAACGAACCCGCCCCCTCCGCGTTCAGCCTTCGCTACCTTATGACCATGTACAAGCGTGTGCCTAAGGGCTCGTTCTACCTAAAAAACAACTTCTTCGAGAAACTCGCTGGCAACGGCGACCTGCGCCGTCAGATAGAGCAGGGGATGTCCGACGAGGAGATCCGCGCCACATGGGAGCCCGCCCTCTCGGAATACAAGAAAATCCGTAGCCGCTATCTTATCTACTGAGTCGTGTAGCGGCTGCCCTGCGACCTACCTCTCCGTTCCAGCTCTTTCTCCACCATCGCACCTATCTCCTCGTTGCGTATAAGGCGTCCGTCGCTGCGTCGCCAGCTGCGTTCGGGCATCGCCTGGTAGCGGGGCGGCACCTCGCCGGCGAACCGCTCTATCGCTATGTCCGGCCGTAGACGCTCGACGATGTCGCACACCAGCGAGATATATTCGTCCAGCTCGAAGGCGTGTCCGCGCCGCTCCGGCGGCTCTTCCGCCAGCCGCGTCCCCTTGAGTATCTGCAGTTGGTGGAACTTCACCGTGTTGAGTGGCAGCGTGTTTATAATATCTGCCGAAGCCACCATCTCTTCGACGCTTTCACCCGGAAGTCCCAGTATGAAATGTCCGCCGCAGTGTATCCCGTGAGCTGCGGTGGCTTCGATGGCGTGTCGTGTGGTGGCGAAGTCGTGTCCGCGCCCCACCAGCTGCAGCGTTTTGTCGTAGCAGCTCTCTATGCCGTATTCCACGCCCACGAATCCGCGCTCCTTCAGCGAAGCGATATAATCCAGTTTCCCGTCGTCTATGCAGTCGGGCCGCGTGCCGATGATCAAGCCCGACACCATCGGGTGGTTCAGCGCCTCCTCGTAGCGGCTGCGTAGCACTTCCAGCGGCGCGTAGGTGTTGCTGTAGGTCTGGAAGTAGGCCAGGTAGCAGGCGCTCTTGCGGTAACGCCAGCTATGGAACTTGATGCCCTCGTCTATCTGCTCGGCGATCGACTTCACCTCGCGGCAGTACGAGGGGTTGAACGCCTCGTTGTTGCAGAAGGAGCAGCCCCCGTAGCCTTTCGTGCCGTCGCGGTTAGGGCAGGAGAACCCCCCGTCGATGGAGAGTTTCTGAGCCCGCCCGCCAAAGAGCGACTTGAAATAGCTGGAGTAAGAATTATACCGCATCGTAATAATCTTTATTTGCCCTGTCTGGGCACACACTTGACTGCTGTTGAGATGTATAAAACCGACCAACATATACTATCCGTTCAAAAATACTGGACAATTGGGTCAGTTGGCGAGATTTGCCATTACAACTGGCATTCCCTATTTCAAAGAAATCAATTCGTTTTCCTTCATTAAAGATTGACACAGTCCATACTGTATCCGACTCTGTTTCCTCTTTGTCTTTTTTTCTAATTGTCTCCCTATGTTCAAGAATGTCGAAGGCCAACTCTGGCAAGCCTATGTATAATGGCTTATAACCTTCAAAAAGTGTATTCTGTTCGTCCGACAAATCAAAAAAATGGTGAATGACCTTGGCTGGCATTACAATGTTCTTTCTCGGTATCTCAATTTTCCGATACGACTCTAGAATACTTACAGAAACCATATTATCATGTACAACACAACAACAATTCCACTTGACTCCAGCGTCATAAGGTGTTGTCATTATTATGCGGATGCTGTCAAACGATTTATTATCATTTCGAGCCATACCGTTCCCCGTCACCATAATGAGGACCGATATTGCTAAAACATATTTTATTCGGATGTGCATAACAATTTAAGGTGCTATATATGTATTGACCGCAGACACTATTTTGCTTTAGCCGTGCCCACTTCTACTTTTTTACCATTGTTTTTCTACCGAAATGCTCATTTTCTTTATCCATATCATGTTTTTTGTCATCCCATGTAAAGCCATTGGGGATGAGCTCATGCAGATGCGCCGCCTATCTGCGACCATGCACCTAATAGATATACAGCGTGCCGCCGTCGTATGTGGTTCCGTACTCATAGAGCGGGCAACTGGTCATACTGCCGTCAAGCGGCATTCCGTCGGCGTAGGTGTTGAACTGGCTGCCGCACACCGGACATTTAAGCACGGTGCCGTCCCATCCGTCAACGACCTCCACAGCGGCGTCGTGGTCGTGCGGACAGGTGCGCTCGTATGCCACAAACTCGTTCATCGCGGTGCGCATCACGAAAATCCCATGGTTGCCGCCCACGATATATTCGTAACCGCCCACGTTGTTGAGTCTGTTATAAAGTGGCGAGTTCGGGTCAATGGAGCAAGCCGCCGCACCTATAGGGGTGTCGCAACGCTTCTCGTGCTTGCATCCGCAAAGTAGCACTACGGCGACAATTATAACGTATTTCAATAACCTATGCATCGATATCATTTCTTCGCTGAATTTTTGTAGAGCATAATTTCATTATTTTTACCGGACGGTCTGAACCGACTTCCAGATTGGGGCAGAGCGTTTCCTCGCCGGTATCGACAAATCCGCATTTCTCCATCACGCGCCCTGACGCTGGATTTGAAGGAAAGTAGTCACCCCAAAGCACTGTGAAGCCCTTCACATCGAAACAATAGTCGATAACCATCTGAAGCGCTTCCGTACAGATGCCTTTGCCCCAAAACGGGCGGGCTATCCAGTAACCCACCTCCGCCTGGTCTTCGGCAATCTTCAGGTTCGATGCTGCTGCCACAAGGTAGCCCACACAACCGATGGGTTCTCCCGACTCTTTCCAGATTACCGCCCACATCCCTTCTGCGTTGAATACTGTGCGGATAATCTCACGACTCTCCTCCACCGACTTATGCGGCGGCCATCCGGCACGAGGCCCGACTTCAGGGTCGCTGGCATATTTAAACAGCGCCTCGGCATCGTTCTCCAGCCATGGGCGCAACAAGATTGACTTCGTCGCCATCTGTCGCGAAACGCAACGGGCAGGCGGGTTCTGCTCAGGAATCTCGGCCATTCGAGCACTCTCGACGGCTTCCGCTGTCCCATCTGTTCTTGCTGTTTCCATCTTCTTTTTACAGTTTGACGACGCTTAAGTAGTTGCAAATTCTGCCAAATGTTTGGGATATTCTGCGTAATTCCTCGACGAACGGTGTGATATCTCTATCGTTTCGCCCTCTCTGATGATAACAACGTAGTAATCACGGAAATATTATGTTTATGCTCGACGTACTTCTCCATCTTTCCTGCCGTCAATGAGATGGGTGCTTGCGCTCAAGAAGGGTGGAATAATAGCATCACGTTGTTCGTTCTTACTGTTCGGCGAAGCGTTTCAGCGCGGCTTCGTCAAGACGTTGCACCGTCCATTCGTCCATCGGCACAGCTCCAATGCTGCTATAGACCTTCAAGGCGGGTTGGTTCCAGTCGAGGCATATCCACTCCATACGGCCGCAGTTGCGTTCCACCGCCAGCTGAGCCAGCCGTTTAAGCAAGGCTTTGCCATAACCCCTGCCACGTTTTTCGGGCAGGATGAAGAGGTCTTCGAGATAGAGCCCTTTGCGACCCACGAATGTCGAGAAGTTGTGGAAGAACAGGGCGAAGCCTACCACCGTGCCCTCATCCTCGGCGAAGAGCACCTCGGCCGAATGTTCCACAAAGAGCGAGCGGTGCAGCGTGGCTTCGTCGGCGACTACCTCGTCAGAACATTTCTCATATACGGCGAGCTTCTTGATGAACTCGAGCACCAACCCAGCCTCATCCTCCCTCGCCGGACGGATGGTCAGCTTGCCATTCGACGTTTCCTTTTCCTTCATTTCACAACACGCTTATGGTCGGCCAGCAGTTTGTTGAAATCGTAATCCGCGCGTATCTTGTCGAGGATATGCATCACCGTCGTGTATATCTCCTGCCCCTCCGAGTAGTCGGCCTTGCACACAAAGCTCACTCTGTCCTCGCAGATGAGCTTCATGGCCGTGTCCTTCTTCTTCCGGTCTCCATACACCGCAATCGAGTGGCCTCCGTGTTCTTTCACCACCTTCATGCTGGGGATGTCCGTCTCGCCGTCGCCGAAGTATATCATCCTCTCGAACGGGATGGGGCGGTCTTCCTGTGCCACGAATTCGTTGATTTTCTTGTTGTCGCTTATCTCCTTGATGCCTTTGTTTATCTTGAAGAGGAACTGCGTCTTCGTGGTGTAATCCACCGCAACGGCGGGCCAGTAGGCGATGCCGTCGACATCATAGAGGAACGAGCAGGCGTAGATGTTCTCAAACCTCTTGGCTATCGTCGTTCCCTCTATCATCTCCTTTAATCCGGACGAGTTGATATAGTGTTTTATGTTTATCCCCTTCGATTTGCCGTACTGGTTTATCAGCGTGAACCACTCCTCCACGCCCTTGAACAGTTTTATCATCGAGCCGAATTTCTGGAACGAATTTCGCCTTAACGATATATTGTTGTTTTTTGCCGCCCGAAGCATCAAGTACATATAGCACAGTATCTCGTTGGCATCGTTCCTGGTGGCCAGTTCGTTGTTTTTTGCCCAGAACTCCTGCGGGTCCTTTCCGATGGCTTTCACAAATCCGAACTCCTGCATGTTACCCGGCGCCAGCGTGCCGTCGAAGTCGTAAACCAAAGCCACGTCTATGTTTTTCTTCGTCGCCATATTCAACCGTTTGTTTTATATTCTCAAACAATTCTTTTTGCAAGCAGAGGATAGTGTGCCGTTGGCACAGCTTACGGGATAGACTGGAGCCATCGCGCTATTTATCGCCGCGCCATACAGGTGTCCGATGCCCATCTGTTGTCTCCCGCTTTAGCGCCGACCTACCAGCGGCCGTAGTGGATTTTTTCTGGCTTCCACTTGTCCTTGGGTTTCTCGTCGAGGCGGGGATAGCCGATAGGCACGACGCAGTAGGGCACAACATTGGCGGGCAGTCCCAGCTCCCGTTTCACCGGCTCCATCGTTCTGGCAAATGGATAGCATGCCGTCCAGCACGCTCCAAGTCCGTATGCTTCAGCTGCCAGTAGCAGGTTCTCTGTGCAGGCTCCCATATCGTCGCGCCAGATGGCGTTGGGACTCGTCACCGCCGGCCCGTTGGGGTTCTCTCTCGGCGGGCGCGTGACCGTGGTGTCGGCACACAAAACTATCACCACCGACGACTCCTTGAATTTCTTCATATTGCCGTTTCCGGCGAAAATCCTGTCATACTGCGAAGTATCTCTCAGCACCACAAAATACCACGGCTGGATGTTCATCCCCGTCGGTGCCGCCATAGCCGCCTTGAGCAGCTCGGTGACAATCTCGTCGGGCACCTTCTTGTCGGAATAGGTGCGTACACTCTTGCGCTGATGGATGTTGTTGAGTACCGCTTTGGTCTCTTTCTTCTGCGCATAGGCGCAAGGAGCCAGCATACTGAAAAGAACTAAAACTAAGACAATCTTTTTCATGATATATGGTTTTTAATGTGTAAACGATGCATTATAGATAGGTAGTATCTAATCACCCTGTCCTGACACGGAACCGGCCAAAAGTCCACAGGCAGCCATGATGTCTTCGCCTCGCGATGCACGTATGGTACAGCGTATTCCGTGTTCGTTGAGGATATCCATGAAACGCTCCATCTTCTCACGCGGCGAGGAGCGGAACGGTGTGCCAGGCGAGGTGTGGAACCTTATCAGGTTCACGCGGCACCGCAGCGGTGAGAGCAGTTTTATCAAGGCTTCGGCGTGGCTCTTGTCGTCATTCATGCCGCCAAACATAGTGTATTCAAACGACAGGCGTCGCTGGCCGCCCCAGTCATATCGTTTCAGCATGGACACCACCTCGGCTATAGGATAGGCCTTCTGCATGGGCATTATAGCCAACCGCTCGGCAGCGACGGGGTTGTGGAGGCTTATGGCCAAATGGCAGTCGCAATAGCGCATAAAGCGTTCGATGCCCGGCTTCACTCCCACGGTGCTCACCGTTATGCGGTGCGGGCTCCATCCGAGACCCCAGTCAGCCGTCAGCACCTCTATCGACTGCATCACCGCTTCGTAGTTGTCAAACGGCTCGCCCATGCCCATATACACGATATTCGTCAGTTTTCCGAACTCGGGTATGGAGAATATCTGGTTAAGTATCTCGCTGGCCGTCAAACTGCATTTGTAGCCCTGACTGCCTGTGACGCAGAAACGGCAACCCATCTTGCATCCCGCCTGGCAGGATACACAGAGCGTTGCTCTCTCTCCGTCGGGGATATATACCGTCTCAATGAAACAGCGCACCTGAGAGTCGCCCTGACCGCCGACTTCAAAAACATACTTTTTAGTTCCGTCGCGCGACACCTGGCATTCCAGCGGCGCCTTACGCTCTATGCTGCAAAACTCCTTCAGCCGCGTCCGCACCTTAAGCGACAGATTCGTCATTGCGTCGATGCTGTCCACACCTTTGGCATAGAGCCAGTCACACATTTGACGCGCCGCGTACTTCGGCAGTTCTTCCGCCTCACACAGCTCCTGCAACCCAGCCAGAGATTTGCCAAAGAGGTTCTCCATCTTTACCATATCGACTCGTCGGTGCCAATGTCGGTCACTCCGGCGTCGGGCGAGTTCTTCTCGGCCTCGACTTCCGTCCAGAAGTATGATGCATCCATATCCTCCGATGTAACAGAGTTCGGCTTCTGGAAATCTCCTCTCGAGAACTTCAGGTTGTTGTCTTCATAGATTTTCTGCATCATATAGCCGAATATAGGCAACGCCTGCGCTGCACCTTGTCCGTAAGCCATGTTGCGGAAGTGTATCGACCTCAGTTCGCCTCCCGTCCAGATAGCTGTGGCTAATTTCGGCGTGATGCCCATAAACCAGCAGTCGGAGTTGTTCTGTGTCGTTCCTGTCTTTCCCGCTATGGCAGTGGTGTACTGGTTAAGTTTGTATTTGTAGTTTAGACGGCATCCTGTTCCGCTCGACACCACTCCCTGCATCAGCGACAGCATAAGGTATGCCGTGCGCGGGCTCAGCGCCTCGTGGCGTTCGGGGGTGAAGCGCGCCAGCACCTTTCCGTGCTTGTCTTCGATTCGCGTGATAAATATCGGCTCGACATATTCGCCGTTGTTGGCAAAGGTGGCCATCGCTCCCGCCATCTCGGCCACGGTTATCTCAGGCGTTCCGACCGATATGGCGGGCACAGCGGGTATGTCGCTCTTCACTCCCAGCTTGCGCGCTATCGATATCACCTGCTCGGGCGACCCTTGTTTCATCAGGTAGGCTGACACCCAGTTGATTGAGTTGGCCAGTGCCCATTTCAGCGTCACCATCTCGCCTTCTCTCGCATGCGACGAGTTCTTCGGGCACCACAGGCCGCCTCGTCCGTTGTCGAAACACACCTCGGCGTTAGGCACCACCGTGCCGGGTGTCATCCCGAGGTCCTGTATGGCCATCGTATAGACGAATGGCTTGAAGGTGGAACCCACCTGTCGCAAGCTCCACACATTGTCGTATTTGAAGTAGCGGTAGTTGATGCCGCCAACGTACGCCTTCACATATCCCGTCCCCGGCTCCACCGACATCAATCCCACATTCAGGAAACCTTTGTAGTACCGCAGCGAATCCCACGGACTCATCATCGTGTCCTTCATCCCTTTCCAGGTGAACACCGACATCTGCACCTTTTTGTTAAACTCCTCCCTTATCTCCGTTTCTTTGGCTCCAGCCTGCTTGCGCTGGTAGTAGCGGTCGCTGTTTATCATCGCTTGTCGCAGATATTTTTCCTGCTGCTCCTTTCCTATGCCGCTGAACGGGTTTCTGTCCTTGCGGCGTGCCAGCTCCTTGTCAAAGGCGGGTTGTATCTCCTCGCCCATGTGTTTGCGGACAGCTTCTTCGGCGTATGCCTGTATGCGCGAGTCGATGGTAGTGTAAATACGCAAACCGTCCTTGTGTACGTCATACTGCGTTCCGTCGCTCTTGCGCTGGTGCTTGCACCACTCCTTCATCTCGCCGCGCACATACTCGCGGAAATAGGTCGCAAGACCGTCGTTATGGCTCTGCGGCGTGTAGCGCGACATGTTGATTGGTTTCTCCTTCAGCGCCTCATATTCCTCGTCAGTCAGATAGTCGTAGTGGTTCATCTGGCTTAACACCACGTTGCGCCTGTTCAGCGAGTGGTCGGGATGCAGAACGGGCGAATAGGTCGTGGGCGCTTTCAGCAGACCCACCAGCACCGCAGCCTCGTCAACTTCGAGTTCCGCAGGCGACTTCCCGAAGAAAGTCCTCGCGGCTGTCTTTATTCCGAAAGCGTTGCTGCCGAAATCCACGGTGTTCAGATACATCGTGATTATCTCCCTCTTCGAGTAGCGGTGTTCCAGCTTCACAGCAACCACCCATTCCTTGAGCTTAGAATACACCGTTCCCAGCTTGCTTTTACGCTCGCGTGGGAAGAGGTTTTTCGCCAGCTGCTGCGTGATGGTGCTTCCTCCGCCGCTGTTTCTGTGACGACCCAACACCGTCTTGAACAGCACTCGCACAAGGCTTCGCGAGTCTATGCCGCTATGCTTGTAGAAGCGGGCGTCCTCGGTGGCAATCAAAGCGTTTATCACGTTGGGCGAAATGTCCTCATACCTCACGTCCGAACGGTTCTGTATGCCTATATAGCCCAGCACCACTCCGTCGCTCGAGATTACCTCCGACGCCTGCATGCTGTTCGGGTTCTCCAGTTCCTCAAACGAGGGCATAAACCCAAGGCATCCGGCCGACAGCAGTACGAAGAACAGTATTACGGTCAGCCAGAATCCGCCGAATATGTACCATAGTATCCGATACAGCTTTGTGTGATCTTGTTTCATAATTGTCGTTGTTGTGTGCTTAGCGGCCTGCTGTCTCCACATGCAGCCCTATGTTCTTTATTCCTGTCACCACCGTGTCCCTCATAGCGTGTGTCACCTGGAAGGTGTACGTTCCCTTTATCGGGAATATCACACTCTTGTGCAGCAGGTAGCGCCCGTCAACATGTCTGTTCGTCTGCCTCCCGTACCATCTCCCATATGCGTCGGCCAGCGGACACTCCAGCGTGTCCCTGCGCTCCACCATGTCGGGAAACGTGGTCTTGACAAACAGGAAGAGGTTCGAGTAGGCATAGTCCTTCGTGTTGCGCACATCTATGTAGAAGTCGTACGGCGTCAGCGTGTCTTCTATGTCCACCGCAAACCGCAAGTCTTCATCCATATACCACCCCTCTTTATCTACTGCGCTATGCTTGTCGTAGAATGTCCCTTTGGCACATCCGCACATCAGCGTCACGGCCGCTGCCGCCACCATCAAGGTTCTTTTCAGTTTCATGGCTATTGGTTTGGAGTGTTGTTCTGTTCGTTCCACGGACGGCGGTTGCGCGGGTTCTGCTGACGGTTCGACGCGTTGGGGTCTCTGTGTCTCTGCTCGTTGCGTTCACCGTGGTTGTCGTGGTTGTCGCGGTTGTCCCTTC
The DNA here is from genome assembly GCA_017618625.1 of Bacteroidales bacterium. Next base: position 13,665 of record JAFZTV010000033.1, read on the forward strand.
GGCGGTCCTGCACTCGTGCCGACCCGTCGCCCGACGGCCTTTGCTGCGGTCTTTCGCGGCGCTGCACTTGCTGGTCGCGTGGCGGGCGGTTGTCGCGGCGCATGTTCTGTCCGCGTCTCTCCTGCCCTTGGCCTCCCTGCGTCTTCCCGTCTTCGTCCACCACTCCGTTGCCGCCTTCGGCCATCCGCTTTATCTCTCTCTCGAATTCCGCATCCGTCGTCTCCTGCTCCAGCGCCGACGTTGACATCAGTTCTGTCTGGAAATCTTCCATTTGCTCCGGATACTCTTGGTTGCGGTTCATCTCAATTATCTTCTTCACGCTCTCTGCAGGCAGCGCATGCAGGTCTCCCTCTCCCTCGTAGGCATACCACATTATCCCCCTGAACACGTCTGTCTTCTTATACAGCGCCAGCCCTTTCTTGAATCTCAGGTGTACTCCCATCTGCGGCAGTTTCTTCAGCGCGTCGGCATACACCTCGTATTCGAAGTTCAGGCAGCATTTCAACTTTCCACACTGGCCGGCCAGCTTCTGCGGGTTGGGCAGTATCTGCTGCACCTTCGCCGCATTGGTTGACACCGTCTTGAAGTTCGTCAGCCACGTGCAGCAGCACAGCTCTCTTCCGCACGTCCCTATGCCGCCCACCTTGGCGGCCTCCTGCCTCACTCCTATCTGTTTCATCTCCACCCTCACGTGGAACTCCTCGGCCAGCAGTTTTATCAGCACCCTGAAATCCACCCTCTCATCGGCGGTATAGTAGAATATCGCCTTCCCGTGGTCGCCCTGCATCTCCACGTCGTTTATCTTCATCTCCAACCCCAGGCTTTCCGCTATCTGACGTGTTTTCAGCACCGCGTTACGCTCCTCTTTTATGGCACCCACCCACTTCTCTATGTCTGTCGGTTTCGCCCTTCGGTACAACTTCTTTATCGCCTCCGACTCTGGGTCTATCTTGCGCTCCTTGAGCCTAATCCTGCACACTTCGCCCGTGAGGCTCACTATTCCGATGTCGTGTCCAGGTGCTCCCTCCACCGCCACCAGGTCTCCCTCCGTCACATTCAGCCCTTCCGGCAGTCGGTAGAAGTCCTTGCGGTTGTTCTTGAAGCGCACCTCCACTATGTTGAAGCCCGTCTCCTCCGGCAGCTTTATGTTGCTCATCCAGTTCGTTGTGGCCAGCTTGCTGCAGCTGTCCCTTTCCCAGCGGCTCACAGGCTCGTAGCATTTCGGGCAGTGGTTGCAGCCTCTCATCACAAAGTCGTTCTCCTCATATTTCACCCACGGTATCTCCGGTTCTGGCTCAGCATACGGGTCGATGATGTCGTCTGGGCGTGCTCCCGATTCGGCATACGCTCCCTCCTCGTCCAGCTCCTTCTTGTCACCGCCGTTCTTGCGCTGGTTGCGGCGTTCGGCCTGGCGCTGCGCCTCGGCGGCTATCTCCTCCGGCGTCGCTATATAGTCCTCCTCGTCGTCATCCACGGCACTCGTCTCCGGCGCCTCGGGCAAAGCTTCCGCTTCCGCCTGCCTCACTTGCTCTTTCTCCGCCTCTTCGCGGCGGCTGTCCCTATTTGGTCTTCTTCTTTGTTCGTTTCTCATGTCTTTACTTTTGTTTAGACGCCAATCCGCTCCCGCTATCTGTTCTTGATATACCTGCTCAGCTGGAACGAAAGGTGCATGAATGTCACCTTCGCGTTGGCGTTTCGTTCTATCGAAAAGAGAGCCTCGCTTACGCTCTCGTATATTTGTTCCACATTCCTGGTCGTCACCATCGACGGAAACATCGCGTCGAATCTCTCGTCGCCCGTCTTGAGTCCCGCGGCCATACCTCCGGCCGTCTGACCGTAGCACCGTCTCATATTGTCCAGCACATACCCCAGAAACACCTTCTGCCGCTCTCTTCCAGCTCCCGATATGTTTTCCACCCATTTCGACAGCTCGGCCATCTTCAACTTAAACAGCAGCCGCATCCATTCCACAAACATCCGCTTCGACTCCTCTACATCCTCGCTCTCCGCCTTCAGCCGCTGCGCCACCATATAGTCGCCCTCCGCCTCCTCAGGGAGCCCCGCGTCAATTATCCTCGACACTCTCGTCGTCTGCACCCTGCTCCTCACCGTCTCCAACATCCGGTCGACATTCTCTCCCACCAGCATTATCAGCGTCCCCGCATACGGCTCCTCCAGCGTCTTCAGCAACTCGTTCGCCACCTGCGGCCTTATATTCTCCGGCATCCACAGTATGAACACCTTCTCCCTACCCTCATACGATGTCCTCGCCACCTCCTCTATCAGCTCCATCGCGTCGGCCGCCCTATACTCTCCCTGCTTGTTCTCCGCTCCAGCATACGCATACCACTCGTTCAAACTGACATACATGTTATTCTCCAGCAAGAACTTCACAAAATCCTCTCTATACTCCGCACAGCACGGCTTGTCCACCTTCGTCGTCGCCACCGACGGGAAATACAGGTGTACATCTGGATGCATCAGCGACGCTATCTTCTTGCAGCTCGGACACTCCCCGCACGAGTCGGCCCTCAGCTCGCTCCCCTCGCCATAGTGCTGACGGTTCTCGCACATCAGGTATTGCACATACCCCAACGCCAGAGCCAGCGTCCCGTAACCCATCTTTCCAAGCATCAGCTGAGCGTGGCTCACCCTCCCGGCGTCAATCACTTCCGTCAGCTGGTTTATCAGAACTCGTTGACCTACAATATCTTTGAAACGCATCCCTTTTTAGTTTGAACTACAAATATACCACTTTTTACAAAATATATAATTTTATCTACTTTTCCTCATCCCCAAAATCCCGCTTTTTTCCTCAAATTCTCCGCTCTTCGCGAAAAAAATGATATATTTGCAATGAAAAAATTTCACACTGATAACCTCATGAAGTTCCTCAAGACCTTCGTCCGACACAAGCTGCGCGACCATAAATATCGCCACCTTCGACGTCTTAACAACGCCCAATACAAGGAGATTATGCTCCGCAACGCCATCCCCGACTCCCCCTGCGACGGCGAGTCCGATTGGCTCGCTCTCTGGCAGCGTTTCGGCGTCAAAGTCAGCCCTCGACAATACCGCGTCTTCCACCACTACATCGGCCCCAACCTCCACATCGTCCCCGAAGAGGTCTGCAACTGCTTTATCGAGCCCGTCCTCTGCCCCGAAGAACTGCGCGGCCCTTATCTCGACAAGAATTTCTTCGACCGCCTTCTCCCTCACGGCTTTCTCCCTACCTCCGTCTGCCGCTGCATCGACGGTCATTTCTACGATGCCGAATATCGTCTCCTCGACCTCGACGACACCCGTCTCCGCTCTCTCCTCAACGGCTTCTCCGCCGTCATCGTGAAACCTTCTTTCAACTCCACTCAAGGCGACGGCGTCGAACTCTTCTCTCTCTCCGCCGACGACAACTGGCTCAGCGCCTCCGACCGATCCCCTCTCTCCGTCGCTCTCCTCAAAGCTCGTTGGAGTGGCGATTTCATTATGCAGCAAGCCATCTCCCAGAGCGCTTTCACCGCCCAGTTCAACCCCTCGTCCGTCAACACCGTCCGGCTCGCCGTTTACCGCTCCGTCGCCGACGACAGCTGCCATATCCTCGGCGCCTTCATGCGCATAGGGGCCGCTGGCAACCTTGTTGACAACGTACACGGCGGCGGCTGTTTCGTCGCTATCAAACCCGACGGATCCCTCGGCGACACCGTTTTCAGCCAATACGCCGAGCCCTCACCGTTATCGCGCGCTTACCCTGACCTGCACTCCTCCTGCTTCCCCAACTGGGACCGAATCACCGCTTTCGGCAAGGATGTCTGTTCCCGCATACCTCACCACCGCCTGCTAGCTCTCGACATTGCCTTGGATACAAACGACAATCCCTGCCTCATCGAGTTCAACATCCATTATTTCGGCACTTGGCCTTTCCAGTTCTCTTACGGCTCCGCTTTTGGCGACTATGCCGACGAGATTATCGAATACTGCCTAAAAAACAACCCCGTTCGAATCCTGCGTTACTGATATATCCCTTAATCTTCGTAACTTTGCACCCCGAATCCAACCGACCCTTCCAATGCACCTAACCATTGACTATCCTTGGTATTTCTATCTTCTCTGCCTTGCTGCGGGTGCGCTTTTTGCCGCCGCTCTCTACTACATTCCCTTCGGCCATCGGCGTCCGCAGTTCCCTCGGCGCATACAGCTCCTCCTGGCATTCCTGCGTTTCATCGCAGTCTCTCTCATCGCCTTCCTGCTTCTCTCTCCGCTGATCACCCGTTTCCGTCACGAAAAGGAAAAGCCTCTCGTAATACTCGCTCAAGACAACTCCCGCTCCATCGTCCTCACTGCCGATTCTGCCTACTATCGCGACGACTACCTCACCTCTCTCAACCGCCTCCGCTCACGTCTCTCACGCGACTACGAGGTCCTTTCCTGCACCTTCGGTCAATCGCCGTCCGAGCCTTCCCCGTCCGACCTCTCCCCCTCCTACTCCGAGTCGCAAACCGACCTTGCTGAACTTCTTTCCCATCTGGCCGAAGTTTACGAGGGTTCCAATCTCGGAGCCGTAATCCTCTCCTCCGACGGCATCTACAATCACGGGCTCAATCCCGTCGCCTCCGCGCGGCGTCTCCCCTGCCCCATCTACACTGTGGCTCTCGGCGACACCACCCTCCTACGCGATGCCCGCATTGCGCACGTCCGTTGCAACCGCGAAGTGGCACTCTCCCGCAAATTCCCCGTCGAGGTTACCCTTGTGGCCAACCGCCTCAAAGGCCGTCACGCCTCGCTTTCCGTCTCCCAGGGAAGCAAAAAGCTCTACTCACAGGATGTTGACTACACCTCCGACCGATTCTCGACTTCCCTCTCATTCTTGCTACTAGCCGAACGTCCGGGTCTCCAAACCTACACCCTCTCTCTATCCACTTCCGACGGCGAGCACTCCGTTTCCAACAATACCTTCTCTCTTCACGTCCGCGTCCTCGACCAACGCCAGCGTGTCGCTATCGTCGCCGCTGCCCCTCATCCTGATGTTGCGGCTCTGCGCCGTGCCCTCGAAGCCAACGACGGCGTCGAGGTCTCCGTTTTCTCCGCCGACGAGTTCCTGCGTTCACTTTCTTCCACGCACTCGGCCTCCGACGCTCCTTTCGACCTAGCCATTCTCCACCAGATTCCCTCCGTCGGCACCGCAGCGATATGTCCGGCTCTCCAACGGTTCAACATCCCCGCCCTCTACATACTTGGCCCTGCCACCGACCTCGATGCCTTCAACGCCCTCCACACGGGTGTTTCCATCCATACCTCTCTGCGCAGCTCCGTCGATGCGGTCGCCGCTCCCAATCCCTCTTTCGCATCATTCTCTCTCGACTCCCCCGTTATCGACGCGGTCTCCCAGCAGCCGCCTCTTCAGGCGCCTTTCGGCAGCTACGATGTCTCTCCCTCCATTCAGACGCTCTTTTTCTCTCGCATCGGCAACATCACTTCCGACATCCCTCTCATCGCCGTCTCTTCCGCCTCTTCCCGCTCTGCTTTCATCTTTGGCGAAGGCCTCTGGCGCTGGCGTCTGCACGACCTCGCTCAGAACGGCCAGTCGCAATTCTTCGACCAGCTCGTCTCCCAGCTCGTCCGTTTCGTTTGCTCCAATTCCTCCTCCAAGCGGCTCCGCGTTTCCGTGCCCGACATCGTTCGCCACGACGAGCATATCATTCTCTCGGCCGAACTCCTCGATGACAATCTCGAGCCCACCGTAACACCTGATGTCAAGCTCGTCCTCACCGACTCCTCTCGCTCTCTCTCCTACCTCTTCAGCCGACGCGCCTCTTCCTACCGCCTCAATCTCGGATTCCTTCCCGAAGGCCGCTACTCCTACCGTGCTTCAACCTCTCTGGCGGGCAAGTCTTATGTTGACGACGGCATCTTCATCGTCTCCAAAGCCGATGTCGAGAGCGCCTCTCTCACCGCCGACCATACTCTCCTGCAAACCATCGCTTCCGAAACAGGCGCACGCCTCGTTTCTCCTCATCAGCTCGACAGCCTCGAATCTTGGCTGCGCGACCGCCCCGACCTCAAGACCGTCATCCACTCTCGCGCCGTCAACCACTCCCTTGCCTCCGTCTGGTGGATGCTCCTGACCATCCTGCTTCTCTTCGCGGCTGAATGGGCAATCCGCAAATACCACTCCGAAATATAACCAACCTCTCTGACAACCATGTCCTCCCGACTCCTGAAGCCCCTTGCCACCCTCCTCTCCGGCAGCGTTGTTGCACAGGGGGTCACTCTCCTTTCCTACCTCGTCCTCACCCGCATTTATTCCCCCGACGACTTCGGTGCGTTCAACATCTTCTACAGCTATATCGAGATTCTCATCATTCTCTCCACCTTCAAATACGAACTTGCCCCTGTCATCGCCGATTCCGACCGTGAGGCATCTGCCGTATCCCGCTTTTCTCTGCGTCTCAATGCTTTCGTTTCCGCCGCCATACTCGTCATCCTCATCCCGCTCAATCTCTTCCATTGTCTCCCAGGCAACCTATCATCCATCGGTTGGACAACCCTCCTCATCCCGTTCCTCGTCTTCTTCTGCGGCACCTCTCGTGTATATGCCGCTCTTTTCAACCGTTTCAAACGCTTCTCGCAGATTGTCTATTCCGACCTTTCAATCTCCATCGGGGGCGCTCTGTTCAAGATTCTGCTGGCCTTCTCCCGCCTCCTTCATGGCATCGGCCTCCCCCTTGGAACCGTCCTCGGGCAAGCCGCTGGCAACATCAACTACCTCGTAAACCTTCGCCGTCTCAACCTGCCCTCCGACATCTCCCGTTCCGAGCGCATCGCGGCGGCTCGCAAGTTCCGCAAGTTCCCCATCTTCACCGCATCAAAAGACTTTGTCGATGCTCTCTCCAGCAACCTGCCATTTATCTGGCTCGCCACCGCTCTCGCCGTTCCCGACGCACAAATCGGCCTCTACGGACTCGCCCTCACCTTCACATTCCGCCCTGTCAACGTCTTCAACAACGCCGCCGAGCGGGTTCTCTATGTCGAAATCGATGGCCGACTGCGCGACCGACTGCCTCTTGGACGCCTCATCACTCGCTTCATCCTTATAGTCAGCCTCATTTCTCTGCCCGTGTTCGCACTCCTCTATCTCTATGCCGAGCCTCTCCTCAGTTTCGTCTTCGGCTCCGAGTGGGCGGGCTCCACACCTTATTTCCATGCCCTGCTGCCTTGGATGTGGCTTCTCTTGGCCTCCAACTCCCTCCTCGCCATCCCCTACGCTCTCTCTAAACAGCAAGGCGAGTTTTACTTCTCCCTCGCCACCCTTCTCCTGCGTGTCGTCGCACTCACACTCGGCATCCTGCACAACAACTTCCTCCTCGCCATCCAGCTCTACGCCGCCGCCACTTCTCTGGTCATCATTCTCCGCCTCGTCTGGTATGCCATCCTCCTTCACCGCCACGACCAATCTCTTCGTCAATAACACATTGTTCCATGAAACATTTTAGTGTCACCCTCCTCGCCGTAGTTATGGCACTTACGGCCATGTCGCAAACTAAAATCCCCAAAAACGCCAACCGTTTCGTCTATCAGCAGGTTGAATATGGCGAAACCATCGACACATCTTTCATAACCGTTACCCTCAACGGCAGTACCATCGAGATTCAATCCGCCAAACCCGAAGGCACACTTATCTCTGGCTATGCCACCGAAGTGACCTACGTTGACTACGACGCCGACAGCATCACCGTCATAGCTTCGTTCGAGGACGGCGCCTCCTATTTCTACCGCCGCGCTCTCAGCCGAGACGACATCGAGTGGACCCTCAACGGCTCGCTTCACAGCTGCTCCATCAACAGCAACTCCCTCGTCTTCGACATGGACGAATCAACTGACATTAACGTCAATCCTCTCCCTTACTATGGCATACGTCGCGGTATCCTCCGTTCTTTCAAGCGCAACGGACAAACTCTGCTTCGACTGGTCAAAGCCGACTATAACAAAAAGCTCAAGCCCTTCGATTCAAAATTCAAAATTCAAAATTCGAATATGACAAGGGTTTCCCCGCGCGAACTCGACCGCATAAAGAAAGAGCGTCTGGTCGTCACCACCCGCATCTTCGACCACGAGCAAATAAGCTGGGGCAAGGAGAACGCTCATATTGATGGATATAGTTCCGACATCCCTTACGATACGATATTGCATTATGCGGGTGGCACACTTATTCTTAAACGTGTTATGTTACCCATCCTTCCTTCACACTACCAGCACTTCATCGAGCTACATCAGCAAAGCAACGGCGACGCATACGACCGAACAGGCTCAATTTTCGCAATCCTTCCCCAACAAGAGAAAGACTTCTTCTACGGCATCAACAACCACCCCGACTCTCTCCCCACTATCATAGGTCGTGACGGTCAACACTACCAAGGCGTGCTGCGCACAAAAGAATATGTCCCGCCATTGGAGCTGGTTCGTTTTTTCACCCCATTTGGCATCGGCAAGTTCAACGAACGAATGAAAGACTTTGGCATCGACTGGCGCGATGAAACCTTTTATCGCCAGGAAATAACCGACGCATATCCCATGTTAAAGGGTAGTGTTATTTTTGGTGCTTGGATTGGCAACTACGACAACGGAGGTCATCTGTTGACTATGGACATCAAATCCTACCCCAATGACTTGACCACACCAGACGACGCCACTTGGAAACCTAATATCATATACCCTCTCTTCAACACCTGCAACGTCCTCGAGATGGCCGGACAGAACTACGGCAAAATTTTCGCCACCGACTCTCTGACTGTCTCCTTTTCCATCCCCGACGCCGCCTCTTCCGCACGCCTTCGCTACATCTCCACCGGTCACGGCGGCTGGGATGGCGGCGACGAGTTTGTGCCAAAAACCAATACCATACTTATCGACGGCAAGCCCGCCTTCGCCTACACTCCTTGGCGGCAGGACTGCGGATGCTACCGCGACCTGAACCCCGTTAGCGGCAACTTCTGGAACGGACTCTCCAGCAGCGACTATTCTCGCTCCGGCTGGTGTCCTGGCACCGCCACACAACCTGTCTATTTCGACCTCTCCCCTTGGATTGACGGCAAAACCCACACCCTCACCGTCGCCATCCCGCAAGGAAAGCCTGTAGAAGGTATGTTCTCCCACTGGGCAGTCAGCGGGAGTATCGTGATAGAATACTGATAAAAACTATTCCTGATACCTCGGGGCGAAGGTCTGCATATAAGGCCTCACCTCCTCTGGCGTTGCCATAACCATCTCCTGCCATTGGCGCTCCACACACTCGTCTTTCGGCCATTGTCTATAGCCGCTGAGTATCTCCTCGTCTATTCGGCGCGCCACAAGCTGGTAGTATTCCTTCGACGAAAGTCCTTCGGGACAGCCTAGGTCTATGGCTGGATGGAAGCAGTAATGCACATGGCCTTTGTTTTGCAGTATGCTGGAAATCATCTGCTCCATGTAGTTCTCCTCCATTGCAGCCTCCGTGTGGTCGTTATGCCATAGATGTTGGGCTTTGTATGTGGCGTTGGGCTCCAATTCGTAGTTTATCGTTACTGGGACAATACAATAATCGGCTATCGAGCCCGTCATGCTAAGCATGTGTATTATAGAAGGGTCTGTCTTGTCGATACGGTCCTTGGTGCGTCCGTTGCGCTGAGCAATCCATACCGACGAGCCTTGCCCCTCGGTAGGTGCGAGCGACTGCCGCAGTTCCGCACTTATATGCATCATCGCCTCGCCGAATCCGCGCTTCGAACCTCCTCGCCCAATGGCGATAATCTTGTTACAAATGGCTATGTCTGTTGCAAATTCGTTGACATATAGATTTGTGCCAGCAATTATCTGAGACGTATCAAACCCGTTTTCAAGCAGTATCACCTGAAGGAAATAGGCATCCAGCACTATGTCTCGGTGGTTGGATATGAAAAGTGTCGGCTTGTGTGTAAGGTTCTCTATGCCTGAATATGTGAACCCTTGTGCTGTGCGCTGAAGTATTACATGCGCAAGCGGTATCATCACATCGCGCTGAAATTCCAACGTCGAACTAACGACACTAAGCTTGTTCGAGAGATAGTCGGCAGGCTTATCGGGATAGGCCCACTGCGAGACCACACGTACATTCTCCGACTTTGAGAGGCGGATTACTGCATCGTGTATCTCAGGGCTGAACATTTAGTCAAAACAGAGAATATGGTCGGTTGGAGAGCCGTCAAGAAGTATATCGCATACGGTCTGGGCAATGGGAAGCTTGGCTCCTTCGCGTATTTGGTCGAAACTCTGGGCTGCATAGTAACCTTCCGGTATCATCGGCATCTGATCCAACGCAGTTTTCACATCTACACCCTGTCCTATCATACGACCCAGCGTGAAATTGCGGCTGAGCTCCGAGTAGCAGGTCGCAAGCAGGTCGGCCACTGCGTTCTCGTCGAATTTAGCAGCACGGGTAACCTCTTTCAGTATAGCCGCCACCAACATTCCTGTACAGTTGTCACCACCACCGATACCACGGCATAAGCCAACGGCCACAGCATAGATATTTTTCAACGTGGCTGCACGTTCAAGGCGGTGCATGTCGTTCGACGGGGTGCAACGCATCACGTTGGAACGCAACATCGAGCACACCTTTCTAGCCAGTTCCCTGTTGGGGCTTGCCACGGTGAGTGCGCCCATCTGGCCTTTCGATACCTCTTCGGCATGCGACGGCCCGCCTATGACACAAAGGCGCTCCTCGTTCACGTTGAAGCGTTCTTTCATGAAGGTGGTTACCGACTGGTGTGTCTCGGGGAGGAATCCTTTGACTGCTGAAATGACATTTTTCCCGTCGAAAACATGTGCATCGAGCGGTGAAAGCAACTCATAAAGAAACGGCGATGGCACAGCGAGCATGATGTCGTCAGCGGCATCGATAGCCTCGGTGATGGGACGTCCGTCTTTACGTTTCCACCAAAACACATCCACACCGTGTTCTCTAATCAACCTCTCTATTTCTGTGGCCCAGCTGCCACTTCCAATAATTGATATTTTCATGTTAGAGTAGTTTCGGACGTATGTTGTAACTCACTGGCTTCTTGTTAGTAATTGTGAATGATAGAGGGAGTGGAGGGTATTACAACTACGCCACAATAATTTGCAAAAGTACTAATAAATTTTAAAAATAGTTAAAATTGCGTGTTGATTTGCTAACCGCTAAGAGTTTACAACTCAAACCAACCGCATAGAAATACTACTTCCTGAACGAATAGACGGCGCCGAGGATGAAGCGCTCGTTGTGCACCTTGCAGGCGTCGTGCTTGGCTGTGGGCACATCGGTGTTGAGGGTGTTTTTGTAGGCGGCGAAAGTGTGTTCGATCTCGAACCAGAACGACAAGCCGAAATTGGTTACATAGCCGATTCGCGGCTGAACGCGGTACATCCAGTCGATATCGTAGCCGCGTCCGTAAACGCCGGTGACCGTTTGCGTCGCCAGATGTATATTGCTGCCGGTGGTGTTGTAAGCTCCTCCAATGAATATGCCGGGCTGCCAGTGGCCTTTGGTTCGTCCGAAGTCGAACCATAGGGTGGCGAAATGGAAGGGACGGTAGTCGTATAGGCCTGTCTGTGTGTCGTAGCGCTCATAGTAGCCGCCCAGCGTGCAGCCCTCGTACAAGTTGTCCGACAGGATGGTCTGCGCCTTGAGGCTCCACTTGTCCCAGTCGTATCGCACGAAGGCAGAGAAGGAATGAGACGCATAGCGGGTGTCGATCTTGTGTTTGCCGCCGGCGGTGTCGGTCACATAGTCGCGGGGCTTTATGACCAGCAGGTTGTAGGCAACGCCTGCAAGCAGTCGGTCGCTGTGGTAGCGCAGCTGCAGGTTGAACTCGGGCACCAGCGAGTGTTTCAGGTATGTGGTCGAGGCGCCGTTGACGCCTTGTGACTTGTTGTCGAGCTGGAAGGCGGCGACAGCCAAAGCCTCGAAGCGTCCGTAGCGCATAGTGTAGCGCATCTGCGTGTAGCGGGCGTAGGGGTGGAACGGTGCTCCCATGTTGAGCGGCTGCGTGGCGGGCATAATCTCGTGCACGGTCATGGGGTACCAGAACTGGCCGAGCAGCAACTCATGGTGCTGCCACCGCATGTCGATGTAGGCGTGGCGGAGGCGGAAGAGGTTGATAGAGGCATCGCTGGCGCCTGTGTAGTCGCCTTCGATATAGCCTTTGATTTTCGCTCCCAGCACGTCGGGCCCCTCAATGGTGAGTGCCAGCCGCGCGGTGATGGCCAGCATGTTGAGGCTCGGGGTGGCGTTGAGGTCGTGGCCGTCGGCGTCGCGTTCAACAGGCTTGGGGTAGAAGAGCATCATCTCCTCGCGACCCGACACCACCTGGCGGGTGTCAACGAAGAACTGCGGGTTTACGAGCCCGGAGAAATGGAAATGCCACTTGCGGTTGGCGGTGGAGTCGGCAGGTTCGGCCGCAACGGCGCCGACAACGAGAAGCAGCAGGGAAAGAACAAAAGCGCGTTTCAATTTATAACACATTCAAACAATAACGCATTAACGCATTCAAGACTATTTTTTGTTTCCAGCAAGTGCGAGGATGAGACCAAGAGCCACACCCAACAGCGCAGCGAAGAGCACCTGCAGGTTGGCGGGCAGGATGAAGGTGATGGTGTGAGCCGGGAACCAGAAGAGAGGTATGGTTTTCTTGATAACCAAGCCCCATTGCGCGTTCCAGTCGATAGACTTGAGATATTCTGTCATCTTCATGGGACGGAACAGCCCGCGCACCGTACCACCGTTGCTCAGGATGTGAATGTCGGTGCATTTGTGGAAGGTCATCATGACCGGGGCGAAGATGGAGTTCATCAGCACGCTGACGCAGAAAGCAATGCCCAGCTTGCCCCACGAGAACGACGACTCGGCGAAGATGGCCGCCAGCGAGCCCTTCTCGCAGCCGGCAAGGATTTCCATGAACCTGGGCACTCCTGTCTTGAATATCACCATCGCCATCGCGATGCAGATGCCGAGGAAGCCCCACACAATCATGCGCGGCAGCACACCGAAGCCTTTCTCGTAGTAGTTCCCCTTGCGGATGCGCAGAGCCAGCATCTCGCCGAAGGTGGCGAGGATGGCAAACTTGAAGAACGCCATCACGAAAGGCAGCTGTTCGGTGGCGGTATTGAATGCAGCGTAAAAGCCGGTCGCGGGTATAAAGAACGGCACCAGCACCACAGCGACGCAAAGGACTACAATCAAATCAGATTTTTTCATGTTCTAATGTTGAATGATGATATTATGAAATTAACGGCCGGCCTCTCGCCAACCAAACTAAAATAACGCCAAACCGCATCGTTTTAGTATCTGCCGCCACCCTCACAATCACATGACAAATAAAAAATTGCAGGAAAAAGCAACGCAATCAGATAAAAAGTAGGGGCGTACACCTATGTGTGCGCCCCTACTTCGGCTATTAACGAATGTGCTATCTCACCACAACCTTCTGCGGCTGGCGGCCGCCGATTTTGACCATATATACACCCATGCTGTTCACATGTATGGGCCCTTCAATGCGGCCTTTGTGGATTATGCGCCCCATGACATCGTAGATAAGGGCGTCGGAGTTGTCGGCACCTTCGAAAGCAACGGGCAAACCCCTCCAGCGGCTTTGATTTGACTTTCACATGGCTTTGATATGATACCTTAATTACATCGAAAAACTCTAAGAACACGAAAGGTTTTTGATTGTGCCAGTGTTTTATTGTGGAATTGCGTTAGGATTTGGCTGGGATTGAAAATCCTGAAAAAAGAAGTGCCGGATTTTTCGCTTGATTTATTCGCTCGATTCAATCTTATTTAGCGCTGCTCCTCAATGCCAAAGCATGTAATTTATTAAACGGTGCTCAAGGCCACGACCAGCGGTCAGGCTCGGAAATTCTGCACAGCGGGTCGTAGTATAGTCGTGGTATGGTCATGGTAAAGTCGTGGTAAAGTCATGGTAAAGTCGTGGTAAAGTCATGAGAAACATAAATTGTAGCGAATTTAAGTTTTTTTAGGAAGGCTCGTGACTAATTTAACATTTCGTCGGGTCATTACATCTATGGGGGAGAGGTATGCAGCAGGATCTACCTTTTGCCAACAAAAAAGCCTCGTTTCTCAAGACGAGGCTTTCCCATGATTTGAGCAATAAATATACTATCTCACCACCACCTTCTGCAGCTGACGGTCGCGCACCTTCACCATGTCTTCAGCGGTGCTCAAGGCCACGACCTGCGGTCAGGTTCGGAAATCCGACACAACGGGCATGCAACCCACCACAAAAAAACGGCTCCTTTTGTTTGAGCCGCCTTTCTGTGCATATCCCATTGGTTTGTACTTGTGACACTTACCCGTTACTTGTCTTGATTGTCAATTTGCGGTGAAATGATAGAGTCCAGTTTCTTTTTAACTTCGGCGTGTAGGTCCTTGTTGTTCTTGTCAAGCGCCAAAAAACATTCTATACGCCTCAACCGCCTCGGTGTAGTGCTTCTGGTTCAATTCAAGTTCGCCGATTTTGTACCACGTTTAAAGAATTTGTTATACTTGCCGGTGATGTGCAACCAGTAGTGGATCATTTCGTGAATAAGCGTTTCGTTTCTCTGTCCAATCAGCGTCGGCCAGAAAGTATATTGTGGCAATCCATCCTCCATGCCAACGTTTCCTACATTTATCTGTGCTATATGAAGTGGATTCTTAACCGTCTTTTGATAATTTCACCTCAAACAGGCAGCCTTGGAGGACTCCGTTGAAATACTTGGCGTTATACTTCTTGTATTTCTTTCTTAAGATGAAATTGCGAATCTAGACTTTTAATAGTCCAAAGTTCTGCTACTTGGCTCATATTGAATCTTTTGTCTCGACTGTCAAACTGTGTTCATTCAAAATGAAAATGTATTCAAAATCATCGTAGGTGAATGTTTGGGTAAACATTAGATTGTTTGTCTCGGATGCTTTTTCCTTGACATATTCCAGAAATTCAAGTGTGTCAAAGAATAAAGCTTGTTCATACACCCATCTTTTCAACATCTTTTTCACAAATTCCACTACTTTAATCCAGGTTCAAAGTCAAATTCATAAAAGTCTTTGCCTACATCCAATGTGTGTTTTATCTCTTTCTTCATATTGTTTAATTATCATTGCCACTTTGGAACTGTCACCCAATCCAGAACGAGCAAAGTAATACGACGATAGTCAAAGCCAAAACAATCGCCCAAAATAACGTAGATCCGCTTTGTGACATTTGCCATCCAAGATATTTGAAGTCGCTGAATTCTTTGCGTTTCCAAAGGTATAAATGGTTTCGTAACCAAATAACAAACAGTTTAAGTTGAACCTTATTGTGACGAATAAAGTATTCCTTGACTTTAACGTCCAGTTCAGGCTTGTCCATCCAGCTCAATGTATGGCACCACGCTATTTTGGTTCCTTCGATACCAAGGCACACCACAAATTCATTTTTGTTACACCCTTCCCAATAGTCTCGTTGTTTCAATGCAATACTGACACCCACAGATGCCGGGAATAACAGTATAAAAACATGAATCTCGCTTTGTAGCCCGCAAAAGGCATTTAAGTGCTTCAGCTCATATGCTGCTTCATCGTAATCGCATCTATGCTTAACACCTTTAGAAACAAGAAGTACATCCTGCTCCCATCCGGAAGTTTTTGGATAGTCAAACAGTCCGAGTTTTTTTGCTTCAATACGACTGATACGCTGTCCACGGAAAACAGAATTGGAATTTTTTACCGGATTATAGTATCGATGTGTATAGGTGACGGTCTGAGTATTGTATTCATCGCCGTCCCAATAACAGGCTTCGCCATCTCCACCGCTTACACAATTGGGGTGATACACACTGATGCGTTCTATCTCTGTTCCCCAGCGCTTGCACATCCTATAGAAAGCATTGGAAGTAATAGTGAAACTTTTGCCAGTATTCAATGCCCAGAAATACTCATCGGGATGTTTGATATGCTCAATCCTCTTGACCGTGTATGATTTACCTTCCGAATCGTACTTGGTCTCCGTTATCTCTCTGCGTTCCACCCATGCGGAGTGATGAGTGACACTTGTTACATAGCCGCTCAAATATTCCGTGGATGTTGTTTGGAAGTGAAAGACAAGATAAATCACTCCTTCTGCAGCCAATGTGATGAGCAGATATGCCCACCAATAGCCCGTATCGGCACCGCACAACAGTGCGATTATAATGGCAATCGGAGGAAGTGCAAATGCGACAATGTACATGAGTATATTTTACCTGCCGCTGGTGTCAGTCTAGTTTCAAGTAGTCGTTGTCTTTACGGGTGCGCAGCACTTCCTGAGTGTTGTCCGAGGATATTACCACATAGTTTATATCCTCTTTGTTCCGTATAAACCAGCACTGGGGCATTGAGTTGATAAGTGTCTCACGTTCCCGGATTATATCAAGCATACGCTGTTGGGCTGAACAGAAATATTCGCGTTGAACTTCTATGCTCTGCATCAGGTCGTAATAAAGCGAGGTGTCGAAATCAGGATTTGACTCCTGTATCCACTTCATTGTTGTGGAACCCACCTCACGATAGCGGCCTGAAATTATATCTGGATAGACTTTTTCGAAGGTCTTGCGATATTGCTCGGCCACGCCAGCTTTCTCCTTGATGATTTTCCACATCGCATCGTGGATGGCGGTTATGCTGCCCTCCTGGGCTTTAGCCTCTTTGCGTAGTACCAACTCACGGTTGTTGAATATAAAATACATAATCAACAAGATGACAGCGACTGCAGCCGCAATGATAATAATGATAGTTGTTGTCATGATTGGATATTTTGTTTGTTTACACACTGTGTTATGTCGAAATAGTAACGTTCAATCCAGACCGCTTCATTTTCCTCGTATAGGTCTGTGCAGTTTACATATTCCAGCCAGTCGATTACTTTAGAGTTTCGTATGTTTTGGCCGTGACAGCGGTATCTCATCCACTCGCCGCGCCCAGGGTTGTAGTCGATAATATAACAGATAATATCGTACTCCAGCCGTACATAGTGCTCTGCATCGGTCAAAATGAATGGATTGTCCGGCGAGCATCCGCGTACCGACGTGTCGTATTTGCGATACTGCAACGCGTCGCGGTCAATACGGTTGGCGCGAATGGCGTGAAGCAAAGCACGCCGCATGGCAGTACATTCACGCCCGGCAATGGCTCTGGCTATAGGTTGGAGACGATAGATCATGGTTAGAATAGTCAACAATTGACGAATACTTTCTCAAAATTAAGGTGTGTTATCTTGTCAAAGTGCAGCTTTGTTGTTTCATTTGTAGTTAATTCATTTACAATGCTCTGATAATAGTCTGCCATTGACTCGTTTCGAAAAAAATATTTTGGTATTGGATAGTCTGTCCCCCATAGTATTCTGTCAGCTAATTCTGCGCTGCAAAGTTTTGCGATATTTTCCGTGGGCATAAATGCGGTGTCTGTATAAACATTATCGCAGGTTTTCATCACTTTTATAGTCTCGTCAATGGGGCGGCCATGAGCGAGAATGAAAAGGATGTCCGGATTTTCACTTGCAAGTTGTAAATATAGTCCTGCATGACAGAACTCAAAATCTCCCGTATGGATAAGTATTGGCAGTTTTAGCTTCTTTGCTAAATGAAGTACTTTCCCCATGTTTTTTCCAAAGGGATCCCATTCGGTGGGATGAAGTTGCGGATGAATTTTTAGACATTTCCACGGAAGTTCACTGTCAATGAACATTCTAAGCCCATCAGTGTCGAGCATTTGAGGGATTATCCACAAAACAGGAAACATTCTGTCCTTCATTATTGAACGCAATTCAAATAGTTCTTTCAGGACTTTTTTATGATTTCCTTCGCAAATGGAGGTGGAAGAAACGGAGAAACGATCCACTCCTACCAAATCAAGAAAAAATGCCAATTCTTTAGGATGAGTGTAGATGTTATAAAATTGGCCTATATGTATATGTGCGTCACATATCATTGTTTTCCTTGGATAAATACTCTTCGACAATCCTTTTGTTTAAAAATGCTACATCACAAAAATGTTGTGGTATTTTAAACATATCACCATTGTTTTCGTTATAATTCTGAACAAGACAAACGTGACAGTAATCACGTGCTTCGCATTGTAAACATTGAGGGAATGAACTTTGTGTTAGCTTTCTCAATTCTTTGAACTGTGGAGAATTGTCCCAAATTTCTTTTAATGTTTGTTTATATATGTTACCACATACCATAGATTGCCATCCTGCACATGGATATACATCACCGTTAGCTGTTATACATAAGTCATTTATGCCTACGCTACACAATGGCTGTTTTGCATATCTTTCTGGATCGATTTTCTGTTGGTCTTTTTTAGATATTCTTTTAAGTATGTTTCGTGTATAGTCGACATCAGACTGCATTATGTCACGCAACAACTCCTCTGTCTCCTTCAAAGACGGTCTGTTGATTAAGTTCTCGGTATCAAAATCTGCTTGAGCTTTAATCATATAATCAGTATATGCTTTTATTTTTTTTGATTGGGCATATTTTAGAACATCAACGTATCCTTTGTAGTTGATTTTCATAGATGGACACGATATCTGGCATGGGATATCGGCATCTATTAATTTTTCGAGATTTTGCTTTGTCTTAACTTGTGAACCGGGAATTGTTGTGATGGTATCATGTATGGCAGGATCCATGCTATATAGGGAAACTTGTATTAGCGATACATTAGCCTCTTTTATGGCTGGTATTTGATTGTCTTTTAGAGAAATTAGATTTGATAAAATTGTTATACACATATCTTTCTCTCTACAATACTGTATGATGGGGATTATGTCTTTATGCATAAAAACCTCACCTCCAGATAAGGTGACTTGCATTCCTCCCATGTCTGCGAACTCATCTAAGATTCTTTTAACCTGGTCGGTTGCCATGTCAAATCCATGATTCTTTTTGCTATTGGGTATATAACAATGAATGCAACGTTCGTTGCAGCGGCTAGTAAGTTCAAATTGAATTGAATTTAGTTGCGGAAGAATCTGACTCGTTTCCAATATCAAGTTGCGAGTGTTTTCTTGAACATCCTGTTTGGTTTCTTGAGAGAAGTCCAAAACTTGTGTTTTCGGATTCTCCATCGAATAAGAAAAACTGATGTCATTTACTTCAACTTCTTTTGGGTTTTCACCAATTACAAGAAAATGATATTTTGCCAAATCTTCAACGAAATCAACAAAGTCGCTGTATAACTCCTCTCGAGAAACACTATCCCCATAAAGGATGGCAAGCCTATCCACAATTTCGTTGACATTTTGTGGTGTACGGTTGATTTCTTTGAGGAAATCAGCTCCAATATCATTGTAAATCCTATCTTGATAGGTTACTTGATTCATTATGTGTGCGTTTTCGTTGAAAAAGCGAACAAAGGTATTCTTTGATTGACGGATTAACATATTGTACATTATTTAAGTTATTAATTACTTCACTATCTGATACCACTTCCCAAATGGCTAGTGTTTGTGGTGATTGAAGTTTATCGTTTTTGGGAAATAACGAGATCAGATTAGTCTTTATGACAGTGCCTTTTTTTATACTTTCGAAGCCATATTCTTTACAGAACTTATCATAATATTCACTATCTATTGGAAAATCTTTACTCCTATTTTTTTCATCAAATGAGAAAAAATCCGCATATACACCGGTGGGTTTAAGGGCTTTGCCTTCCGACAACGTTCTTTCCAGCATAGTTGGTTTTGTTTTCGCAGGCTGCATTATATTCATAAAACAGTCATTGAATATTACAGTGTTTCCGCAAATTAGAAAGTAACAATGTGTCTGGGGTGATTTTGTTTTAAAAGCACAGAGTCTCATAATATCATTATATATTCTCTGTTGCTCTTGTTTGTTCCGAGTATAAGGACTTACATATTTAAATTCGACATATAACTTTGCCCTTTCATTAGTAATTCCAGTATTACTTTCAGTGGCCACGTCTCCACAAAAGATATCCATTCTTCGATTTGGAAACACTGGATGATAGGCCTCTAGATGAATATTATCAAACCCAATCCTCTCAAGGCATTCAACGAACGGATATTTAATAGCACTTTCGGCTATAACATTTGAGTCTGTTATGTTTTGAACGTAACATAACCAATGATAGGTTGCCTCCGCTATTCTGACGATATGATTTTCTATTCTTTTACAAGTGATGATGTCCAGATAAGATTTCATAGTCAACTTGATTGATTCCTTTTATTATTACTAACCCATGGGTTGCAAAGATATATATCTGTAAATTGACAGACTGCGTTGTTGCCCACATATTTGGCTACGGCTTCATCAGTTACTGGTTTAGGATTGTCATATTCAGCATCGCCAATAATATTAGAGTTTTTTAATATGGATAAGCGTGCTCGCATCATTTATTAGATGCGGGCACGCTTGCAAAGATAGTTAACGACTACGTTCACATGTACGGAAGCATGTGTCGCTAATAGGGCATCCTGCAGCATACGAGCCTGTAGGAGCATTCTTTGCCTGCATTTTTACCTTTTTGTATTTTTTCATACCAGTAAAAATTATTTGTTACGCCTACTCTTTGAAGGATTTTCGGCTTACTCCTATATTTTTAAATTTCCGTCATTGATGACATTGCAACAATGTTCGCCTAATTTATATTTCGAATGGCTATTCCATTGGGGTGATCTTCAAAACCAAACGATTTATAACACTCATGGTATCGGTTAAGTTTGCACCACATAACTTTACCTCGATAGGGATTTGCATTATTCCCTTTTAAGATATTGTCAATAAATAACTTGTTTTGAAAGCTTCTCCCAGTCTTTATGAATGCGACTTCTATCGTTGGAATAGGGATGCCTTTTCCGTCAAGATCTTCTATGGTTTCTGGTGGAGATTGTCTATCAAATGCTTGAATCTCTAAGGTGACTTCCCCGTTAAAGTCATATTGTCGGACACTCAGATCTTTAATTAGATACATCCTGTTCTCATCAGCGACCGCATTGTCTTGAGAATCTACATTTCTAAAATACGGTGGTTCTATTTCCGGAAGATTACTCGAGATATATTCTATGGTTTCTTTTCCCCATGTGGTTGTTCTTTCAATTTCCAAAACATCATACTCATCTTCAAGTTTTATCCAGATAGGACATCCACATTTCAGAAAATAATATGAATTATTATAAGTTTTAGGGATGAGGACATCGTATCCACCGAATACTTTAATGGGTAATAGTTCATTGGGATTCCCCCTTTGTCTGCATATTTTTTTCATGACATAATAGTGTGATAAAATTGTGTTGACACCATCAATAAATCTTTAATAAGTAGTGTTGGTGCCTATTAATTTGCACTTCTCTGGAATCTCAAGGTTCCGCTGACGCATTGGCTGCATTTGTGGCCGCCGTTGGGGTTGTAGGGTCCGTGGTGTTTGCCAAGACAGGCTGCACACACACGGTAGCCGCAACAGTCGCAGATATACCACATCCAATTTACAGGTATCTGTTTGCCACAGCAGTGACACGGTACGGTAATGTTGTTTGCCATAATGAACTGTGTTTTGTGAGTTTGTTATTTACGTATGAAATCTTACGTTATGTCCAAATATCCATCAAAGCCTGGAACGGTTACATGTGTTTTGTAAGTCATTTCTCTGTCAGTGATTTTTTCCAGCTTTCCGGAACCATGCATAACCGCTGCACTGGTGTTTTGCACGCCGTTTTCAAAGGCCTTCTCGTAGTCAATGGTCAGGTCTCGTCCATTCAGGGTCCATGTTCCCTCGTAGACAATACCCGTATTGTATTTGTCGGTGAAGGTGCCGTCGCTCTTGAAAGATATGATGTTGTGATCCTCGACGTCGCTTTTGTTACCAGCTTGGTTCACATGGTGTTCGTGGATGCACTCCCAATCGCCAATCATCATGGCTTTGTAGTCGCTTTTGTCCGACTGATGGCACGAGAATAATGTAACGGTCGCCATAAGGCACATCAATGTCGCTAAATGTTTTTGTTTTTGATTGTTGATAATTATGAGAATTAACGTTTCAGTCTTGATAATACTTCGTTCACCTTATTCCAAGCCTCTTCATCGCTGTAACCCTTTTTCTTCATATTGCCGAATATAATGAAACATACACCGATAAGTATGGAAATGACTGCTGCTGTGATAAATACTATTCCAGACAGACTGTCGAAATTGCTGACGCCTATTAAGAACAGAATGACGCCAACCGCTATCAAAACAATACCGATAGTCTGTTTCTGTGAGGCTTTGTTTGTCTCAACCTGTGCTTCTTTCTCGGCTGCAATCTGTTGCGCTTCTTCTTCGGCTTGTTGCGCTTTTTCTTCGGCTTCTACTTGTTCATAGTGTTTTTTCACCCACGGGCTAACTACCGAAGTGGAATCAGGAAAAATGTTGCTTCCGGTCGTGTAGTCGTACAGAATTCCAAAATAGTTGATTAGCAGCTTCTGTTCTGGTACGCTTACAGAATAGTTTTCTCCATTCACCAGGCAAATCTTGAAATCGAGATGTTTGGCATTACAGCATTTGAGGAAGTCTTCATCAGTGATGGAGAAAACGTCGGCTCGATTAAGAACCTCGTTAAAAGGAAGTCTAATTTTGTCATTCCCATCAACGGTGATTATCATTCCTTTGGTTTCTGTTTCCAAATCGTCGCTCATTTCGGCATCTTCAAAAGCTTCTTTGATATCATCTTGAGCGTAGAATACAATAAAAGATGATTCGTCTTTCTCTTTATAGTGCCCAATACGAATACTAGGACGGCTTGCGTGTAATTTATCGGCAATCTCATAGCGGATATCGTCACTCTCCGTATCAATAAACAATTCAGAAAGAACCAGTGTCTTTTCCTCAAACTCGTCCTCTACGGTATAGAGGATTTTGCTGAGGTCCAGCGTTTGGGGAGAAGATGGTGTCGAGTCTTTCGCCTTATTTACTGCGACTCTTTTGTTCGGTTCGCCACAGTTGGGGCACGCCGTAAGGCTTAGCTCGTATGAAGTGCCACATTCGGGGCAAGTGACGTCGTTGCTCTGTTTGGCTTGCTGCAACTTTTCTCCGCAATGCGGACACTTACTTGCGTAGGTGGAGACTTGTTCTCCACATTTAGGACAGGGTATAAGTGCCATATTTTTTAGTTGATATTATTTGCGTTTACATCTTGTTGTGAGGGTAAAACAGCGACCACCATTCCAGAATGTACAAATTTGGAGAGTTGCAGAAGGTTGTTGTTGTCCAGCCTGATGCATCCTTCACTCGCTCGCGAGCCAAGACTTTCCGGAAGATGTGTGCCGTGAATGCCGATGCCTTTGTGTCCTGGACAGTCGAGACGGATAAACATCGGTCCGTAAGCTCCTTCAATATCGCCATTGCCATCTCCAAAATCGTGAGTCCAAGAAGATGCATCTTCTATGCTGGAAATATGAAAAATGCCTTCAGGTGTGCGCATATCGCCTATCTGTCTCTTGTCACCGTACGCCTTCCCACAAGCTATTGGTGCCTGCATAATACTTTTACCTTGATAATCATATACAGAAAGGGTCATTGTACTTTTGTCAATGATGACAAATCGAGCATTCTTTATCTGTTCAACTTTGTTGGAATACCAACCATGCAACCACAATGCACCAAGGTATGGCAGCAAAACTGCTATACCAATTATGATATAAAGGGTAGTATGTCGTTTACTAATACTCATATTCTACATCCACATAATAACAACCATAGTCGTCGGTTTCGAGTTTCAAGGTTTTATCTTTCATATACCCTTCGCAAGGTGCTGATTGTTCATGGATCAAACGAAATGATTCGTCATCATCAAAGACAAAGTAGAGCAAGCGACGCTCTTGAGTTTCAAGGTTCTTGATAATGACAGCCAAATCGGTATATTTTGAATCCTTTCTGTATTTCCGTGAACGATATACGTTGTTGCTTTTCGCTTTTTCATGACGGCAGAATACTTGCCAGCGTGGTGCGGATGAAAGTCCGATAATGCCATACTCTGACATTTTGGCTGGGTCAATGTCTCCGCGAAAACCTTCCGATTTAAAGTAACTGAGCAAAGCCCGTTTGTACCGAGCTTCAGCAAGCATGGTGCGGGCGTCGTCATTTCCAAAAATACTGTTAAGCAAGAAAAAATCCGCTTTCGGTAGCATAAAATTGTATGATACATATCCTTCCACGCATTTGTCCTTCATAACCTTACCTCGTGCATCCATGGGTGCGTACTTACCATGCATATAGGGTTTTGTTGCGTTTTTTACCGAGTCATATATCAACAATTCTGTGCCAAATGGGAAGGAT
Source organism: Bacteroidales bacterium (assembly GCA_017618625.1). The sequence continues at coordinate 38,007 of JAFZTV010000033.1, forward strand.
GCTATTTTGTTATAATCGGCTTCAAACTCAGGGGTGGAACGCATGTTAAGGTTTTGAGCCATCACATAGTAGCGTGGTGCTTCTGCATCACGTTTCTTTGGGAGATATACATTTTTGTAATAGAACAATCCTCCGACAGTTCCTGCTAATAATAGTAGAGCAACAATAATGATAACTATTCCCCATGTTGGAATGCCTTTCTTTTTTTCGGCATCCATTTCTTCAATTATTGATTTGGAGGATTGTGTTTCTGGCTCTACACTATTCGATGCGGCTTGTTGTTCTAAAAAGGGAATTTTAGTTGGCTCTTCTTGGATGGCCGGAGCGTAAGTCTCTTCCCCATGAACTTTTTCTGTAACCTTTGTTATTATTTCATTTTTTTCTGCCTCGGCTTGATTTTGTTGTTGAGATATCAGTTCTTTCGCAGGTGCACCACAACCAGGGCATTCTTCTGCATTTGGACTGACCATTCGGCCGCATTCTGGACATTTTATTAGTGCCATAGTGTATTATTTAATGAATTGCGTATTTCTGTTAATTGTTGTTCTATTTGCAAAATTATACCAACTTTTTCGGAGTCAATTGGTTCAATTTGACTCAAATTGGTTCAATTTGGTTCAGTGGATGCAATGTGTTGAATATCTATCGTTATTATGGTGCCGTGCGGACAAATTGGGCATAAGTGACGGTTGGTTTTGTGTCGCTGGCCCGGCGGCGGATAAGACGATACGAAAAAGTGGAGCCAATCCATTCCACCTTATCCTGATGTAAGGCTTAGGCTCCTTGTGATAAATAAGGTTTCAATGAATCACTCCACTTGACCGTATCGTCTTTCAATACGTCCGAAATGGAAATCCATTTCCCGTTATTCATTATCACAGAGTGAATTGCCTAAGTTCACATCAGATGAATAAAGCGAAAAATGCGCTTTCTCGGCAAACCATTACTCAGCGGTTTGCGATTGCAAAGATAGGAAAAAAAGTTGAAAATTGAAAGTTGAAAGTTGAAACCGTCAGTCAGTGACCATGAGAGTTGTGGTCAGAAGTCGGTGGTGGTTTGGTTGAGTTGAATGTCGACTATGGGGAATATGCTTTTGCAAAAGTGAAAGTATGCGTAGGGTTCACTTCTTGAAAAGTGAAAAATGTAGGGAGCGCTTTTGCAAAAGTGAAGACTTGCTTTTTCGAAATGTGTCTTTCCGCTCTATGGTTCCTCTATATGAAGTCTTTGCTTTTACAGGAAGAAAGCCGTCTGCAAAAACCTCGTTTCAAGACAGTGTGCAGGTTTGGTGGGACTGCTATTCACCGGTTCTTTTGAAGGTGATCCATCCGCCCATTTCTAACATATAGAGGGCTTCTCTTTCCATGTCGAAGTAGCAACTGAAGACCTTCATTCCAGAGATCCGCTGTTCTTCGATGTCAATTTGGGTTATTTCGCCGTCATATAATAAGAGGTCGAAACGGCGGTAGGTTATATGGTTCCCAGAAATGACGATGCAACAGTGCATGGTGTCTAAGGCAGTCTCACGATGAAACTCCCATTGGCCTTGTGCCCATTCGATGACTCGCTCTGGAGAGAGGACCGGGGGATTTTGAATCTCGGGTTTGTAATTTTGACTTTCGGATGGGAGGGTTGGCACGGTCGGGGTGGATTCGTGGAGGCTTTGGGGGTGGTCGGAGTTTGCGGAGCTTTCGGAGTGTTTGGAGTATTCGGAGTATTCGGAGGGTTTGGGGTATTCGGAGGGTTCAGAGTGTTCGGATAGATTTTGGTTGTTGATGGTTGATTTGATGTTTTTTGTTTGGCTGAGGGTTATGTATAGTGCGATGAGGATGATGGAGAGAACGAGTGTCGCAATAAGGAGTGAATGAGAGCGTCGGTTGAGGGCTTTTCGCAGCTCTTCGACAGAGCGATAACGTTTGTCGGGTTGCTGCTTGCGGCAGCGTCGGCTGACACGATTCAAGGTACTCCAGCGCAAAGGCAACTCATCAAGCATCACGCCTAATGAAAAGATGTCGCTGCGGAGGTCGGGCTTTGTGGTGTAGGCCAGTTCTGGTGCGGCATAGCGTGCGGTGCCGACGACGTTTTTTATAATGCTGAAAGTGTCATTGTCCGCAAGTCCAAAGTCTAGTAGTTTGATATGGTGCCCATTGTGGGTGATGAGCACGTTTGAGGGCTTGAGGTCTCGGTGTACGTATTGTTTGCTATGCAGGTATGAAAGCGCGTCGCAGAGCTCGTTGACGATACGCAGGGTCTCTTGCTTGTCGGGACGGACTCGAGAGAAATACGAACCCCAGTCTTCCCCGTCGATAAACTCTTCTATGATGCAAAGTCCGAGACCCTCAACAGGTTCCATGCTGTGGGTCTTTGCAATGTTGGGATGATTGAGCTCTACCGAGATAAGGAACTCTTTGTGCAGGAGGTTCCGATATCCAATGGCATCGGCAACAGCGGGGTCAAGGCGCTTGAGCACAAACCATTGTCCGTAGCGCTTGGCTTTGAACACTTGGCTATAACCGTTCCTGCATTCTCCAAGGGGTTCAATATCGGTGAATTCGGCGGCTATGTTTTCGTGTCCGTCGATAAAACCCGAGTTTTCAACGCTGTCGTACATGGATGACTTCAATATCGGTGATGCCTGTGCGGTAGCCTGCTACGTAACTGCGACCGTTGCCATATGTGCCACCTGGAGGACATACGTCGGTGAAATAGGCGGCGGAACCATCGGTGAACTGGAGAGTTTTGAACGTATCGCCGATTTTGAGTTTGGCGTGTTGCACTTCCTCCACTACAAATCGGTAGTCACCAAGGTAGCGTGCCACGCAGTGGCGGTCGGGAGACCATAAAAAACGGACTTTGTCTCCTGGGGTGAGTTGTTCTGTTTTAAGCGTGGCTCCTTTTATGAATTGCGACTGGGATGCGGGTGTTGCGCAGAAGTCTCCCCATCCTTTATAACCAAGCCATCTTGTAAGAATAGAGAGAGTGGACTTGGAGATGTCTGTCTCACTTTTGACGTAACCGAACAATCGTTTAAGTGTGGAGGCGGAGACGCTTTCCCCGATATCGACATTTATTGTAAGCGAAAGTCGGTTGAAATCAGACGGGCTTTCCATAGTAGCTCCAAATTTTCCGACCAGCTCGCCACACAGGCGTTCATATGGTTTGTTGTCTTGCATGTTAAATAGGGTTGTCGATTAATCCATCCTTCCCGCAACTCACGGTAAGTCAAAAACTCTCGTAAGCGGTTGCAAAAGTAATAAAAATTTGGAAACAAGCAAATTCGGCAGCTGCTACTCTCCGAGTGTGCAATCATCGCCCCCTGCGGTCACCAACTTTTAAGCAAAGCGACAAAAGATTTTCGTATTTTTTCGACCTTTTCGCACCCTTTCGCAATAATACACAAAAACCCTTTTCGTGATTTTCGTGTTTTTCGATGTTTTAAAACAACCCAGCGCAAGCACACTTTTAAGCGAAGCGACAAAAGGTTTTCGCATATTTTCGCACCCTTTCGCAATCAAAACAACCTACTTAAGCGAATCACAAGTTTTTTCGTGTCTTTCGTGTTTTTCGATGTTTAAAAACAACCCAGCGCAAGCACACTTTTAAGCGAAGCGACAAAAGGTTTTCGCACCCTTTCGCAATAATACACAAAAAACCTTTTCGTGATTTTCGTGTTTTTCGATGTTAAAAACAGCTGCCATGATGTGGCTGTAGGTCTGATTCAAGTAGCTGTATATTAATCTCAACAGCTGTCTGTGCGGATTGTATAATCCATATCAAGGGAATGAGACTTTAAATCGAATTACACACAGGACTTACCCTTTTACAATTTTTCCTGCCCATAGGCGAGGTAGAAATTGTTTTACTGGCCAGACCTCCACGTCGTTGAGTTTTCGAGGTTGTTCTTCCATCGACAACAGTATCAGCTTCGCATTGGGATGCTCCTCGCCAAAGGCTTTAAGCCCCTTGGTGTCGGCTGAGACGACATGCTCGGACGATTTCACTTCTATTGCGACCTCCACTTGAGCTGTCGCTGTATCGCTAATGAGCGCATCCACCTCGTATTTATTGTCGAGCGTACGCCAGTAGGTGAGCGTTTTGCTCTCGCCGTGCCTGTAGGAGAGAAAGGCTCGTAGCTCCTGGATGATTAGATGCTCAAGCGCGTGGCCGTAGTGGTCGGTACCGGGCCGTAGAGGGCTGCGGTGAAGCAGGTGGTTCGGTATCGCAACGTCGAAGTAATAAAACTTTGGTGACTGTATCAGTCTGCGTTTTACGTTTTTGGAGTAGGCAGGCAGATAAAAACCCAGCATGGTCTCTTCAAGTATGGAGAAATATTCCTTCACCGTCTTGGATGAGACGCCGCAATCCTGGGCTATATTGCTGTAGTTTACAATTTCAGTGTTGCACATGGCGGCGACTAGCAGAAATCGGGTGAAGGCGTCCAGCTGGCGCACGACGGCCTCCTCTATAATCTCCTGCTGCAGATAGTCACCGATATAGGCTTGCAGTCGTTTCGAAGGGTCGTCCGACAGGTAGTGGCGTGGCAGCAGGCCGTTGTTCAGGGCACGGTTAATGTCGAAGTCGGGAATCTCGGCGCTCACAAGTGGGAACAGTGTGCAGCGTAATGCCCGACCACCCAATAGGTTGGCTCCGCTTCGGCGTAGTTTGCGGGCACTTGAGCCGCTCAGGATGAACCTCAACCCTCGGTTTTCGATGAGCCAGTGCACCTCGTCGAGCAAAGAGGGGACTTTCTGCACTTCGTCAATAATCACGATTTCGCCTTCGTCCATCATCTCGCACTCTTCACGCAACAAAGCAGGACGAAGCTGGAATGCCATCCGCACATCGGATTTCAGAAGGTCGTATAGTTTGACTTTGGGGAAGAGAGTCTTTAGAAGCGTGCTCTTTCCCGTCTGACGGCTGCCCCACAGGAATAGACTGTCATTTTTAATTTCATTCAGGTCTAATAATCGTTCAAGCATGATTTACGTATTTGCGAGTGCAAAGATACTCATTTTAAGTTGAATTATGCAAGAAAAAGTGCAGAAAATCTGACTTGCTACTTCCGATATTCAGCGAAAATCTGAAGTACTGCTTCAGTTTTTATTTGATTTTAGGTAAAAATAAACCGATAAATAATCGGTATCAGAGGCCTGTGTGTCGTGGCTTTAGGGAAGGTTGGATTCCTTCCCCATACATCATCTATTCAGCTATTCAAAGTATCAACTCCGAGTATAGTTATATTCTAATATTTCGTTTTTTTGTGTTGCACTTCCAAGCTGAATTTAAATAGCAGCGTTTATGGACGTCAGCACAAGTTTTTAGTTTTAAGTTTTTGTGGGGAATTGTTGATAGTTTACAAAAAAATGAACGAATAAAAACGACTATATCACAAAAAAATGAACGAATAATCATTAGTCCTGGACATTTTTATGAACATAAGGTGGCAAAATTTGACTGGCAAACCACAATAGGCGCCTGGTAAAAGCGGAGTAGGAGCAGCCTAGGCACAGAATAGGTCCAAGGTAGGGTCTGTATTGGGTCTGTATAGGATCTGTATAGGGTCTGTATAGGTCTTAAGTAAGACAAAAGTAGGTAAAAAGTAGGACAAAAGTAAAAGAAAACTAAAACAAAAGTAAAGCAAAAGTAGGAGAAATGTAAAAAGAAATCTAGTACAAATGTAGGAGAAAAGTAACACACTTTATAGTAAAAGCAGTTACCTTATTCATAATTCCGTTGTTGCGGGGATGCTATACGCAACTATTAGAGATGGGTATTCTCAATCACCAAGTTTATCTGACTGGATTGTTTAGTTGAACACATGGTCGCCGACTTCTTCGACCGATGCGGGGAGATAGGTGGTGGAGAGTTGCTCGCAGCCCCAGAAACACCAGCTTCCCACATGCCTCAACCCCTGCGGAAACCGCACCGTCTCCAGCGACGAACACCCGCAGAACACCGCGTCGCCCACATGCTCCAAACCATCAGGCAACACCACCTCCGTCAGCGACCTGCAATCCATGAACGCATTGTCTCCTATAAACCGCAGTCCACTCGGCAGCCGTAGCGTCGCCATTGAGTGGCAATCCCCGAACGCCCTCTGCCGTATCGTATCCACCCCCTCCGGCAACCGCACCGCACCCAAAGTCGAACACCCATAGAACGCCTCATATTGTACGGTCTTCAAACTGTCAGGGAACTTCACATCCTTCAAGCTCCGGCAACGACGGAACGCACAGTCGCCGATAACTCTCACCCCCGACGGTATGTTGACTCTAGTCAGATTGTCGCAATGAGAGAAAAGACTCTGCGGTACCTCCTTCAGCCCCGCCGGCAGATGCGCACGCGTAATCCCGGTACAACGTTTGAAAACCCCACGGCCGACGACCTCTATCCTGTCGTCAATCGTAACCTCGGTAATATCCTCGCACCGTTTAAATGCCTTCTTCCGTATCGACTCCACCGCAAAAGTCTGCCCGTGATAAGAGACCCGCCCCGGAATAACCAGCGGTCCAGCCTGATAGTGGAGGTTGTCATTGAAACCAAAAAGCTGCACGCTGTTGGTGTTTGCGTTGACCACAACATACTTCAGCGTCTGCCCCGACGGGCACTCGGCACGTATAGTGTCCCCATAGAAGAACTCCTCAGCATCCGAATGTCCGTGACAAGAAACCAACATAAGGCCGAAACAAATGGCCAACGGGAAAACAATAAGCGATAGTATTTTAGTCTTCACAGCAGAAAGCGTTTTTTAGAAAGCATTTTTTAATTTTTCCAAAGCCAGTGAAAGTGTCGCACGCGGACATCCAATATTGATACGGAAACAGTTGCGGTGAGCGTCGCCGCCAAAAGAGGTGCCGTCGTTGAGTGCAAGTCCAGCCACGTCTTGAATACGTCGCAACGACTCCTCGTGGCTGAACCCATACTCGGAGAAATCGAGCCACACAAGGAACGAAGCTTCCGGAATGACGGCTTTGACCAGTGGCATATTGGACGTCAGATACTCGCGTGTGTATTCGGCGTTAGCCTTGAGATACTGCAGCATCTGTCCAAGCCACTCCTCGCCATGACGGAAAGCCGCCTCGGCACCCACGAAGGCAAAGACATTGCCGCCGGCAACACCGTAGTTGTCAAGATAGGCGTGGAACCGCGACCGCAGCTCGGGGTTGTGCGTGTAGGACACCGAACTGGAAAGACCTGCTATGTTGAACGTCTTGCTGGGAGCCATGAACATGATGGATATGGCGGCTGCGGTGGCACTGACAGTTGGAAACGAGGTATGGCGGTGTGGCGGCAGCGTAAGGTCGGCATGGATTTCGTCGGAAATAACCAAAAGACCGTGACGGGCACAGATGTCGGCAATGCGACGCAGAGTGTCGGGCGACCATACCGTACCGCCTGGGTTGTGAGGATTAGAGAGGATAAGGAGCTTGCAGCCGGCAGCATGTTGCTCAAAACTGTCGAAATCTATCTCGAAACGTCCGTCCTTGATGACAAGCGGGCACTTGACAAGGCGACGGCCAGAAGAAGACGGGATATTCAGAAACGGCGGATATACAGGAGTTGTAACAAGGATACCGTCGCCAGGCGAAGTGAACGCCTGTACCACAAAAGAGATGCCAGCCACGATGCCCGGAATGAAATGCAGTTCTTCGGCTGTAGCCGAGATACCATAGCGACGGCCGAGCCAACCGATGACGACGTCGAAGTATGACTGTGGAGGCCAATGGTATCCAAGCACGGGGTGGTCGAGTCGCGTGCGGAGTGCCTCGATGACACAGTCGGGCGACTGGAAATCCATGTCGGCGACCCACATAGGCAGCAGGTCGTCACGATGGAAGAAATGGTTGAGCCCGTCGTGTTTGACGCAGTCGGTGTTGCGACGAGAAAGCGGATGGTCGAAATCGTAGGTCATTGTTTTTGTTGATATGTTGCCCGTTGATATGTTTTATGTTAGTGGGTTGGGGTGTTGGGTTATGTGAAACGCCGCAGGAAGTTCTCATCACTTGCCTGCGGCGTTTCTCTGGCGGAAAGGAGGGGATTCGAACCCCTGAAGCGCTTTTAACGCTTACTCGCTTTCCAGGCGGGCCTCTTCAACCACTCGAGCACCTTTCCGTTTTGCTTTATTTATGAGGGCATGGCACCCTTTGAAAGCGTTTGCAAAAATACAACTTTTTTTGAGATGAGGCGAAAAAATATATCACGGCACCGGGTCAAAGCCCGAACCGCCCCATGGCGTGCACCGCAATATGCGCTTGAAAGCCAGCCATCCGCCCTTCAGCGGACCGTATTTCTTTATTGCTTCGACGGCATACTGCGAGCATGTGGGGGTGTAACGGCACACTGGCGGAAAAAGCGGAGAGATGCACTTGCGGTAGAACCAAATCAACCCGAGCATCACACTGGCTACAGCCTTACTTATGGTCTTCAGCACCCGTCTCATGGCTCAACTCTTTAATCAGGCGCTCGACGATGGTGTCGAAGCGCTTCATCGCCTGGTGGAAGTCAGGCAACTGGCTGTCGATATAACTCAGCGACAAAAGCAACGGCTCAGCCCCTGTCTCGGACAAACGTTGGTAGAGGTTCACCTTGTGCAGACGGTAACACTCGCGCGTCACCCGCTTCACACGGTTGCGGTCAACCGCATGCTTGAAACGCCGCTTCGTGACGGTCACAAGCACCCTCACAGGCGGCACTTCAGACGAAGGCTCCTCCCCTGCCGCCACCCAACGCACACTATAGGGAAAGCACACAAAACCATGCCCCTCTTCAAAAAGACGGGCAATCTGCTTGCGACTGGAGAGCCGCTCCGATTTACTCAGAGTGTTCACTTTTGGGCTTCGGCTTGCTCGCGCTCCTTTTTCTCGCGCTCTGCCTTGCGCGCGGCACGGCGTTCGGCAGCCTCTGCCTTTTTCTGCTCCATACGCTGCTTGTACTTCTCCTTGTTGGCGATAACAGGGCGTGCCTTCTTGCCGCCGGGGAGTGTCTTCACACCATGGACACGCGGCTGGGCCTTAAGGATTGTGGGTTTCACCACTATCACGTCGTCCTGCGGCTTGCCGAGTATATAGTTCTCTATGGCCATAGCCATCGACGGAGCCGAGGGTGTGGGAGCCTTGATGGTCAACGGAATGCCCGCCTCCTTGAGTGCGGCATGGGTTGAAAGGCCGAAAGCAGCTATGATGATGTTCGATTCAGCCACATTGGGGAAGTTCTGAAGCAGCGAACGCACTCCTATGGGCGAGTACAACGCCACCATGTCATAGTCCTCGAGCGAGATATGCGACAGGTCGCGAGGTACCGACCTGTACATAGGGGCTTTCGTATATTTGAACTTCGCCTTGTCCAGCAACTTCGTGTATTCCGTCTGCTTCTCGTCAGAGCAGGGGAACAGATAGTTCTCCTCACGGTGTTTCGACATCACGTCGATGAGGTCGGCGAAGAACTGCTTGCCGAAAAATATCTTGCGCTTGCGGTATTGGATGTAGTTCTGCAGATAGAGCGCGATGGCCTCGGAGGTGCAGAAATATTTCATGGATTCGGGTATCACCTCTCTGAGTTCCTTGGCCATACGGAAGAAATGATCCACCGAATTCTTGCTGTTCAAAATTATAGCCGAATGTTCGTGGATGTGGATGCGGCTTTTGCGGAACTCCGACACACCGATGCCTTCGACAGAGAAAAACTTGTAGAAGGTCAGCTTCACATTGAAGTCGTTGATAAGTGCTTTGTAGGGTGATTTCTCAATATCGGCAGGCTCTGGCTGCGAAATGAGTATTTTTTTAATTTTTGCCACAGGCGACTCGCTTTTTTTAGGACAATGCAGGCTCTTTTTTCGTCTTTTTCACGTTTCTTTCCTACACTATTCCCGTTACTATTTTTGTATTATATACTTGGTTTACAGTTGACTTACGAACTTTACCAATACCAATATCGGTACTATTTCGACGATGCAAAGGTAGTAAAATAAATATAATTTGGAGCCACGTGACCTGGACATCACCAAAGCGAGCCCCCTTCCAAGACGCAAAACAAACACCAAACCCACTATCGCCACCACCACCCAAATATAGACTTCATCCACATATCCCGCCAGCACTGTGGCCGGTATAACCAATGTGGCGCCGAGCATTTGGAACAAATTTATTGCGACGGTGTAGAGTTTTATCGTTTCCCGCTCGTCGCAGGCCACACCCAGCATTTTAATAAACATATGCCGAACAAAGCTGAAAAGGAGCAGCACTCCGATAATCAACGGCAAATCAGCAAGCCCGTATATCTGCGTGCCATAGACGTCCCTCATCGCCACATAGACCGCCGCACCAAGCGAGGAGTAGTAGATGAGCGGTATTGCAAACAGCGAAAAATCATTCTTCACTCCGCAGTCTCTTATCAGCACGTTCATGTGACGGTCGCTGAGCGACGCCAGCAAGGCATGTTTCACCGTAAGATGTCTCAGAATGGTGAATGTCAGCATCAATATGGTCAACACGACACACACGCCGAACACATAGCCACCGTCGTCGGTGACTGTGCGAGCGAGCGCATCGCGGTGCTTTACCTGCAATTCGTGACCGCAGAAAAGACTTTTATGAAAGGGTAGCTCCGACTGTTCCGGCGCCTTGAAGATAGAGTCCTCGCAAAACAGAACACTGCCATACGGATACAGCGTGTCCAATTCTCCCAATCCATCTTCCATGGCGTCGCGGTGTTCGAAATATTGAGATACGGTTTTGCAGCGATGCTACGGCACAAGCATCATGCCCGAGCCGCCATCATTATACGGTCATTATCTCTTTCTCCTTGGCTGCGAATATCTTGTCACACTCTGCCACGAACTTGTCGGTAATATCCTGCAGTTCCTTCTCCACCTGCTTCACTTCGTCCTCAGGTACAGATTTGTCCTTGAGTTTCTTCACCTTGTCCAGAACATTTCTGCGGGCGTTGCGGACATTCACCTTGCCGTTCTCCACCTCGCTCTTGGCAATCTTGGTCAGCTCCTTGCGGCGCTCCTCGGTCATAGGCGGAACAACAATGCGCAGTATGTCGCCTTCGTGGCGCGGGGTGAAGCCGAGGTTGGCATCCAATATGGCTTTGTTTATTGCGCCGACCAATGTTTTCTCCCAAGGCTGGATGATGATGTTACGCGGGTCGGGAGTGTTGATATTAGCCACCTGGCTTATCTCTGTCGGGGTGCCGTAGTAGTCAACCTTCACACCGTCGAGCATGGCGGGATTGGCCTTGCTGGCGCGAATCTTACCAAGTTCCTTGTTTAAAAAATTGATTGCACCCTGCATACTTGTGCGTGCCTCGTCAAGACATGCTTTTGATAAATCGTTCATGAGTGTTGATGTTGATATGTTGTTACGTTGATATGATTAATGTTTATGCGTCGATATGTTTAATTGACGTTGACTTCGGTGCCGATGTTCTCGCCCTGCACCACCTTGAGGAGGTTGCCTTCCCGGTTCATATCGAACACGTATATGGGGAGTTTGTTTTCCTCGCAGAGGGCAAAAGCCGTAAGGTCCATAACCTTCAAGTGTTTCGTAAGAGCCTCCTGGAAAGTGAGGTGGTCGTATTTCTTTGCCGTCGGGTCTTTCTCGGGGTCGGCGGTGTAAACGCCGTCAACGCGGGTGCCTTTCAGTATCGCGTCGGCCTTTATCTCTACTGCACGCAGTGCGGAGGCCGTATCGGTCGTGAAGAAGGGGTTGCCGCTGCCGCCGCCTATTATCACCACCTTGCCCTCTTTCATGGCCTCTATAGCCCTACGGCGCGACATGGCCTTGCATATCGGCTCTATCTGCAGGCCGCCGAGGAGCTCGGTTTTCAAGCCCTGGCGCTCGAGTTCGGCCTGGAGAGCCATACTGTTTATCAACGTGGCGAGCATGCCCATATAGTCGCCCTGCACGCGGTCGAGGCCTTGCGCGGCACCGCTCAGCCCGCGGAATATGTTGCCGCCGCCAATCACTATGGCTATTTCGACGCCGGCCTGAACCGCGCCGCGAATATCGGTAGCATACTGTTCGAGCATCTTGGGCGAGATGCCGTAGCCCTGGTCGCCCATGAGTGACTCACCGCTCAGTTTCAGCAAAACCCTGTTGTATTTCATCTTGGTATCCTTTTATAATATGACCTGCAAAATTACAAACTTTTTGCGACTTTTACACAATGCGCCTCCACGGCGTCGTTTCGAGAGGGCACCAACCCTCTTCCCCACCCTATTCATCCAGCATTTGCGGACGGCGCTGACGTGTGCGCTCCACCGCCTGCTCATAGCGCCACTGCTCAATCTTCTTGTGGTCGCCCGAAAGGAGCACATCGGGCACTCGCCACCCTCGGAACTCGACTGGACGGGTGTATTCGGGCGGAGCCACCAGCCCGTCCTGGAAGGAGTCGCTCAGGGCCGACTGCTCGTCGCCTAAAACGCCGGGGATGAGCCTCACCACGGCGTCGCTTATGACCGCAGCCGCCAGCTCGCCGCCGCTGAGCACATAGTCGCCTATCGAGACCTCCATGGTCACGAAATGCTCGCGTATGCGCTCATCGACGCCCTTGTAGTGACCGCACAGTATCATGAGGTTCTCCTTGAGCGAAAGGGTGTTGGAGAGCGGCTGGTCGAGTTGCGTGCCGTCGGGCGCGGTGTATATAATCTCGTCGTATTTGCGCTGCTGCTGCAGCTTTTCGATGCAGTTGGCCAGGGGTTCGACACACATCACCATGCCTGCGCCGCCGCCGTAGGGGTAGTCGTCAACGCTGCCGTATTTGGTCAGGGAATAGTCGTGCAGGTCGTGCAGTACCACCTCGACGAGCCCTTTCTTCTGCGCCCTCGCAAGTATCGACTCCTCGAAGAACATCGACATCATGGATGGGAACAGGGTGAGAATATCAATACGCATAATCCAGCAAATAAAAAACTACCTTACCCTCAACCTGCGGCCGATGCTCAGGGTCGTCGTCTCCTTGATGCCGTTGAGCTGGCAGAGACGACGGACGGTGGTGCGGTGGCGTGCCGCTATCTTGCTGAGCGTGTCGCCCGAGCGCACCTTGTAGTAGTGCCCGCCGCTGCTGCTTGCCACAGCGCCTCCACTGCCACCTCTGCGCGAGTCGCCCACCTTGCGGAACGAGTTCTGCGTCAGCGTGAGCTCGTTGCTGATGAGCTTGTGATTGGTGCAGTCTATCACGTGTTCGGGGTTCATGGCGTTGCCCATGTAACGTATCTCGAAGTGTAGGTGGCTTCCGTAGCTGCGCCCTGTGTTGCCGCAGAGGCCTATGACGTCGCCGGCCTTGACGTGCATACCCACTTTGGCATACCTCTGCGAGAGGTGGGCGTAGTAGGTCTCCAGGCCGTTGTCGTGGTGTATCACTATCAGATTGCCGTAGGACTTGTTGTATTTCGACACCCTTACCACACCGTCAAAGGCGGCGTAGATGTCCTTGCCCGTGGGCTGCGCCAAATCGACGCCGTAGTGGAAGCGTCTGCGTCGCGGGCCGAAATGGGAGGTGGCACGGGCCTCGTAGGGCGTGGGGAAAACAAACTTGTGCTTGTCGTCAACAAGCATGATTTTCACCTCTTCGCCGGGGACGAACTCCTTCTTGGGGTAGTGAATCATGCTGGAGTCGAAGCCCGCAATCAATATGTCGTCCTCGTGCTCGGCACCCTCGTCTTCGCTTTCCTGGAGCGAGAGGGGTTTCACGGGGTCATACTCGTCGTCATATTTCAACGGAGGCGGCGCCAAAAGGTTGGGGATGGTCTGCTTGGAGTACTCTTCCTGTGTCCGCTCGTCAATCATCAGGTCCTCGTAGTCCTCTTCGTCGTAAATCACATCCATCTCGTTGACCTTCACCTCGGTCTTCTTGGCACGCGGGTTCACGTTCTGCGCACCTGCGCCGACGGCCGAGACGATAAATGCAAAAAGAGACAGAAAATATATGCTTTGATTTATAAAACGCTTCATAATCATTTGTTTATATTTCAGCGGCAGAGGCGATAAGCCGCCACGTTATAATTAAACGCGCCGAGCGGCGATTTATTGTGTGGCGGCATTGTTGCGCGGCGACGCATGACGAGGGGTATAAATACAAATACCGTGTGACTAGAGCCTCACGGTATTTGCTTTAAACCAAACTATATCCTAGAAGTGCCTCGATGAGACTTGCACCAAAGCGTCTTGGAAGAGCGTTGGTACGAGAGGCAAACCAACAAAACCTCTCTTAACCTCTAAGACGTTGCAAAAGTACCACTTTCCGCTCTTCTAGATGCTATCTTTTGTGCCTCAATAATGTGCAATTTTGCACATACGCGACTGCATCGGCATTTTGAGGGCATTGTTTTTGCAATTTATTGCATGAAAATGACTTTTTCGAGGTTTTTTTGCACCATAACGACAGGCTGTTGGATGTTTGAAAGGGGAAAATGCAAGCATCTGATTCAACCTTCCGCTCGCCGCACGCCATCTAGGACACAGGTGCTCTCTACCTGCTCTCTACCTCCTTTCTACCTGCTCCAAAAGTGCATAACAAGTCCTACAAAAGTAAGACTATGCTAAGAGAAATCTAGGATAATACTAAGAGAAATGTAGGAGACGGGTAGGAGAAATGTAAGACACAGGTAGGAGAAATCTACTACGCAACTAGGAGCCGCCTTCCGCCCGGATGGGACAGACATGGGACAAATCTGGGACGAAACACCCAAGGGAAACCCGTGGTCGGGCGTCAAACGGCATCTGTCGCGGAGAAAACGGGCTTGTTTCGTAAAACAGCGGACGATTTTACCCATCTTCATATATATCTGTCGTTTGGAGATTTTTTTGCTGATAAATTTGTGTGCATTTTAGCCCATTTTCGCTCTGCAATCCACTGAGACAAAACATGAAACAGGGTCATCTCCGTATCAAAGCCGCTGCAAAGTCACTGCAAAGTCGCTGCGCACGGATGGTGTGCAAGGAGGGTTGCCGCTCGGGGTCAAACGGCTAGTTCTTAGGCTCATAGGTCTGATAGACCAGCACGATGCCGCCTTGGGGGCTCACCTCGAAGCGGTCGCCGAGCGAGGCGTTGAGGGTGCCCTGCCACAGTCGCGGCAGAGGCTCGTCGTGGATGGGATATTCGAGGCCCTGGGTGGTGATGCGGCAGCCGTGGGTCATGGAGAAGAGCGAGACCTGCTGCCGCGCAAAGCTTCGGAACACCGTGGGGCGGTCGATGGGCGTCAGGACGCCGTAGTCGGTCAGCATGCGCACCTTGACCGCCGGAACCTCCTCGCGGAAGTCAGCCAAATGGGAGATGTTGCCTATTGTATGGTCCTCGCGGCGGCCGGTAGCACCGAGGATGCTGATGTCGGGCTCGGGGAAAGTGGCGATGACGTGGCGGAAAGCCTTGGTCTCGTCGTTGCTGAGCTGCTCCGAGATGCGTATGCACTCCACATCGGGCCTCTCCCCTATCGAGTCGAGGTCGCCGATGACGGTGAGCGGCACCGCGGTATCGGGCCGGTGGGCCATCAGCGCATTGTAGGCACCGTCGCAGCAGACGATATGGTCGGCCTCGGCAAGCGCCTGCAGAGGCTGCGGAGCAGTAGGAAAGTCGCCGTTGCAGAGAATCACAATATTCATTGGACGGAGTTTTGTGGATTGTTAGAAGCGTTGGTTGTGCGGTACGTTTTCCGCCACTTGAAGTAGCCCATTATGGCCACCACCAGATATACGGTGTACATGACGGCGGTAGCATACATGCCCGTCAGCAGGCCAAGCACCACCATGATTGGCTCGGTGGCGATGCCGGGAATCCACTGCTGGTACCAACGGCGCGAAAGCATGTACATCATCACGATGGAGAGCGCCGCGCTGAGGCCATCGAGCAGCGGATACTGGCTCTCTTTCAGCTGCATAAGCACAAACGTGAGCAGAGCGGTGAGCACCACCACAGCGCCTATCAGCGGCCATGCGTAGCGACGCGGACAGCTCTCGATGCGGGTTTCGCGCACCTCATCGGTTCTTGCCCTGCGCCACGCCACAAAGCCATAAACCGACGCGACGATGTAGTATATGTTGATGGACATGTTGGCATAGAGGCCGTTGCGGAAGAAGAGATAGACATATACAATGGGCATCAGCACACCAAAAAGCCACGTCCAGATGCTGGCGCGATATTCAAAGAAGAGGTAGGCGAGGCCTATGACCGCGCCCACCACTTCGATTGCATCGAATTGTAAGTTGCAGATTGTAAAGTAGAAAGGCTCCATCTGTTTCAGCCCCTATTTCTACAAATTGACTATCAGACGGCCCATGAAGTTGATCCCAGGCTGCTGGTAGTAGCCGCGATAGAAGACTCCGCCATCCTCGGAACCCCAGGCAGAGAGGCGATAGTGATTGTCGAGCATGTTGTTGACAAGAAACTGCGCCTCAATGGAACTGGTGCCTTTTATCGGCCAAGTGTAGGAAACTTTGGCGTTGGCCACAAAATAGCCGTCCTGCCTCATCTCCTCGCGTGATGTATTGTCAACATACATGCTGCCGACATACTTGCCCACAAGCTGCAGACGAAGGGTCTTCCAAGGGTTAAAGTTCAACATCAGAGCACCTATGATATTGGGCGACATGGCGAGGTCGGTGGTGCCTTTGTGGTAGTAGAGGTTGTAGGCGGTGTCGGACGACTCGTACTCATAGTCGATGACCTTGTTCTGGCTGAGGGTGAGGTTGGCACCGAAATCGAACCAGCGGCAAGGTTTGTAGCCGCCTTCAAGCTCGATACCGATACGGTAACTCTTATCTACGTTCATCATGAGGGTATAGCCAGAGCTGCTGAGAAGTCCGTTGGGTGTGAGCTGATCTTTGTAAAGCATCGCGTAAACGTTGGCGTTGAACATATAGTTTTTGCCTTTTAATCCGTAACCAAGCTCAATGTCGAGCATGTGTTCGGCCTTCACCTCCTCTCCAATTTTAAGATGCTCCTTGATGTCGGATCGGTTGGGTTCACGGTTGGAGATGCCAGCTACAAAATATATGCGGTGCATATCGTTAAAGGCGTAGTTGATACCCAAACGCGGGTTGAAGAACGGATAGAAGTGGCTGTAGTACAGGCTTGAGGAATCAAGCTCGTAGTAATCGTCATCGGTGCCTGAGAAGGTGTAGTCAACAAAGCGCGCCTGAAGGTCGGCATAGATGTTCATGTGGTTGTCGAGCAAGTTGAACGAGGCCTTGGCAAAGACGGAACCGTCAATTTTCACACCGTAATTGCTGTACCATTCATATACATCGCCATCGCTGTTAGGAAGACCATAGTATGTAAGCGTGTTGTATAGCGTCGAGTCTTTCGACCACAGCACATCTCCATAGTGGTTTCCTTTGAAATACGTTCCTGCTCCACCGAACGACAAATCTACAATCGTATTCTTGTATTTGGCCGAAACCGTGCCTGTAAAGTTGTTTCCATCGGAAAGTTTCTGTGTGATGTAGTCGTCCTTGCCTATGCCTGTCAAGCCGAATTTCACAGGCTTTTTATTGTACTTGTAGTATTCGTCATATCCTTTTCCATGTGTGTAGTCGAACGCTGCATTGAGACTCCACCCCTTCACCAGCCGCTGCACCCAATAAAGCTGGAAATGCTGCTGGTCGTAGTTGTCGGTCTCGTTGCCATAGTAGCGCACATTCCCCAACTCGTCGTAGTATTCGCCTGCATCGTTATATCGGGGGTCTTTGTCCAAAGTCTCGGCATCAATGCCATTCCATGTGATGCCTGTCTTTTGATGGCCAATGATTACGATGGCTTTCAACAGAGTCTTGTCGTTCGACCACCCTCCTGTCAAAAACAGCGAGTGTTGGTTGCTGAAGCCGTTGCGCACATAACCGTCGGT
This sequence comes from Bacteroidales bacterium, assembly GCA_017618625.1. The sequence goes on from JAFZTV010000033.1 coordinate 55,846, forward strand.
ACCGTAGCCATTGTAGGCCACATCGAAAGCAAAGCCATGCTTTGTGCGTCCACTTCCTGCCGTGATACCATACTGTCTTGTATTGAACGAGCCGTATGCAACATCGGCTACAGCGTAAGGGTCGGCCGCAGGTGTGAGCGTCTGCAGGCTTATTGTGCCGCCCAGAGCCGCACTGCCGCCCACCGAGGTACCGACACCTCTCTGCACCTGCAGGTTCTGTGCCATGCCGCCCAGATTGGGTATGTTCACCCAATAGACGGCCTGACTCTCGGGGTCGTTGAGCGTGATACCGTTGATGTTCACGTTGATACGCGTGGCATCGACTCCACGTATACGAATCGAGGTGTTGCCCGTCTTGCCCTGCTCACTCTCCACAACCACGCTGGGTTGCAGTTCGAGCACGTAAGGCACCGAGATTTCGCCCTTGCGGTCGCTTATCTCGTCACGCGAAACGGTGGATGTAGTCATAGGTGTCGAAGCGTTCACACGGCTGTCTCGCACGATGACCTCTTCAAGCACTCTTACCGAGTCTTGTTTGTTTTGCGCCCGCAGCGTGGCAGGCAAAGAAATGGTTGAAGCGATTGTCGCCACAACGGCGACTGCTCTCATCGAGAGCATGAAAAAGTGTTTTTTCATAAGTTTTCCTCCGCCGGTATTGTCCGGATCAGGTTGTATGGGTATGTTCTCAGCTGTTTGGAGCGTCAACTCTCGCACTCCGCAGTTTTGCAGCACCCCATGGGTTTATAAATAGTGTGAATTACGTATATTTCTAACTGTTTACTCTTTGATAAAATTTCCACCAAATGTCGGGTATCTTGTTGCCCAGCGCCTGCTCGTAGTCGTCATAAAGGCACGGAACCAGCAGCTTGCGCTTGCTCTCTCCGTTGGCCTCCGTCGAACACGGCACCTCTACCCACCAGCGGTCGCTCTTCTTGCTTTTGTAGAACACCACCTCCACGCCATGCTCCTCCAGCGGCACTATCACCTTGCGGTAGTTCTCCGTGTCCTTGTAAGGGTTGTCCTGCTTTCTCTTCCCCACGCCCTCTATGAAATACCACAATGCGTGCGCCAGCAGATGTGCCGTCTGACCCGAGCTGTCGTGCATGGGCGAGAAATCGAAGAATCCTATCGAACTCGTCTTGTCACTCATACCCGCAAAACGCGCCAGCTGGCACATTTCCTCGCCATAGAAACCATGTGGCGACGGGTCGGTATTTGCAGGGGCGTCGCTCTGCCTTATCGCTCCGACGTCTATGCTCACACAGTCCGCGTTTCTCAGCAGCGGCTCCGACCTCAGCATGTTTTCCCTCACCCAGCCCAGTCTGTAGGCATCGAACTTCAGCTCATCCATCAAATCAACATACTGCTGACCCACAAAATACGTCTGATAGCCTATATTTGTGTAGTTGAACAGATAGTTCGGCTGCTCCATGATTACATATCTCAGCCAGTTGCGCGAATCCAGCTTCCGCTCCTCGTCTATATCGAAGCGCGGGTCTATCGCCGAGATGTTCATAACCTTCCCCAACTGCGCATAAGCCCTGTAAAGCGCCCACGTATAGTCCTGTCCGCCGCCGAGAGCCACCACTATGCAGTTCTGCCTCAACAGCTCCATAGCCACCTCCGTCAGCGCCTGGCGCGAATCCTCTATCGTCGCACCCTGCACCAAGTTGCCCAAATCCAGCACCTTCACGCCCTCTTCAATCCCGGCCAACTGATACAGATAGCGCCGTATCATATCGGCCGCGTTGGCGCAATTCAGGTTCGTGGACGACCCTCGTCCGTCAGTGACTCCCACCAACACCACACACCTCTCGTTCACCACCGGAAAACGGCCTCCGTCTTTGTTGTAACTCGTAACAAGATCGCCAAGGCGTGGCACAAAATTGCCTCTCTTGTAGCCTATCTTGCTGATATCTATCGGTTCAAAATAACTGCTTATGTCCATCCAATCTGGATTTTTTCGCCTGCAAAGGTACAAAATTATACTGAAACAAAACTATCTACCCTCTCCTACTGCAGTTTGGCCCCCCACAGCAGTTTGTTTTGCAACGCCGTGAAGAAGTTCTGCCCTGGTAGTCGTATCAACCGCAGCGAGTGCGGATGACGGCTCACTTTCACCTCCGCGCCTCCGCGTATCACACATGACGATGAGTCCGTCCCCAACGTCAATTCGTCGCACGACTCGTCTGGCAGCAAACTTATGCTCACCTTGTCCGACAGCACTATTGGCCGCAACGTCAGCGTGTGCGCTCCTATCGGCGTTATAACCAGAGAGCCTGAATCTGGCGTCAGTATCGGTCCTCCGCAACTCAGCGAGTATGCCGTCGAACCTGTCGGAGTCGCCACTATCAAACCGTCACCGCTATAGTTCGCCAAATACTGGCCGTTAACATACACCCTCACCCGCAAAAGCGCACTCCCCAACGGACGGTGAAGATAAACCTCATTCAACACAAAACCTGGTATCTTCCCTTCGGTTTCCTCGGCCTCCACTTTCAGCAACGTGCGTGTTTCGACGTTATAGTCTCCGTTTTTTAGGCAGTCCGCCATAAGTTCCACATCGTCGCGGTTGGCCGATGTCAGAAACCCCAGATGGCCGAAATTCACTCCGAGCACTGGTATTTTGCTGTCACCAAGCAGGTGTACCGACGACAGCAACGTTCCGTCGCCGCCAACCGAAATCAGCGCGTCCAGCCCCTCTGGCAGCTTTCTGTTGTCACTCCCTACTATTTCTTCTGTCTCAATGCCACGCGACCCAAGACGCTCTGCCAACAAGGCTGTCGCCTCATGGTTCGGTGTTCTAGTGTAAAGTGCTATCTTCATAGTTTCTATTATTTTCGAGACTTATTTCAAAAGCAGCAGCTGTCCTTTCTTTACTTGCTGCACCCCATCAACGCTGTAAAAGAGCAGATATACATACGCTCCGCCCTGCAATTCATGTGATTTGCTGCGGCCGGTGAACGCCTCGGCAGGGTCCTCGCTACGAAACACTCTCCTACCCGTCCGGCAGTATATGTCAAGTCTGTACTCGCTCACTCCTTCTGGAAGCATCCCCGTCGCACACGGCTGGAAACGGTCGTTGGGCGGCTGACCGTATATAATAGCGTTTGGCAGTGCAAAAATATCACCGCCTGCATCAATATCTCCGTGGTGCGAGTGGCTGCACTCTGTGTTCGACGTGTCGCTCACCGCCACCGAGGCAATATTGGAATAGGCATTGAGCCCCGACTCCTGGCCTCTCACACTCAATCTGAAATAACAACTGTCTTCCACTCCGTCTGGCATGGCGATACGTAGTGTGTTGCTTGCCGTAGAGTCCGCAAGGTGCCATTCGTACGGCTTCCCTACCGAATAATACAAGCAATATTTCCCCATTCCTCCCGGCATATTGCGATAGTCGTTCCATTGTGCCGTCACCGTACCACCGCAGCTATCTGCACTCACACTGAGATGCAAGTTGTTGCACGGTGGCGAGAGTTGGCTAGGATTTCCACAACTATCAATCGCAAATACCCTGAATGTTATCGGCTCCTCTTGATATGCCACCGCATACCTAGTCCCGTACACCGTGTCTGGCGACACACACGGGCTGCCTGTACAAACAATATACCCCGCCACATCCCCCGACTCCGACGGCAGCCAGCTAACAACAATACTGTCAGTCAATGTGTCAACCGTCACTATCTGTATGTCTGAATACTGCGGCGGAACCCCATCCGCAAACCATACCTCCGTCTCTATCGACATCCCTGCCCCATACAACAATCGGTAGTGTATCGTGTCGCCACAAACCGCCACCTTCACAGTGTCGCGGTACATGGCTCCATCTACCTCGCCAAGCGAACTATAGCCCACCTCGTATGGCAATCGGCGCATCAACTCAAGTGTACCACTTACATCTCGCCAGCGCAATTCCACATACATCCCTTCCCTCACCTGCGCACCTATCTGCTGCGCCCTCACCTGCGGAAGAACGGCTATCATAAAAAATATTATGTAAATGATTCGGCGCAAATGTCCTGACTTTTTGGTTCTATCTATGCATCGCTGGCCATCCTGTGATATATCCCGCCCAAAGCCAACAACTCTTCGTGGGTTCCGCATTCAACCACTCGCCCGTTGTCTATCACCACTATCTGGTCAGCGTTTCTTATTGTTGACAGACGGTGGGCTATTACCACTGCCGTACGACCTTTCAACAACGTGTCTATACTATGCTGCACCTGCAGCTCCGACTCTGAATCCAAAGCACTCGTGGCTTCGTCAAAGATAAGCAGGTCGGGATTCCTGAGCACAGCTCTGGCAATGCATATCCTCTGCCTCTGCCCTCCGCTCAACATCGCACCCCCGTCTCCTACATACGAGTCATATCCATCGGGCATCGCCTTGATAAAGTCGTCGGCATCGGCTATCCGAGCGGACTCTTTTATCTGTTTGAGCGTAGCATTAGGCATACCGTATGCTATATTGTTGGCCACGCTATCGTTGAAAAGCTGCGGCTCTTGCGCCACAACGCCTATCCTGCTTCGCCACGACGAAAGTGAATACTCTCGTATGTCTCGTCCATCGACAGTAATTCGCCCTTCCGTCGGGTCATAAAACCGTAACAGCAAGTTTGCTATGGTTGACTTGCCACTGCCCGACATACCCACTATGGCGATCGTCTTCCCTTCTACAATATGCAAGTCCACTCCCTTCAGCGCCTGCACTCCAGTGGCTTCCGTATTCTGCCCTGGATACTCCATCGCAACGCCCTCCAGCTCTATGTTGCCAATGTGTTCTATCGCTGGTTTCGACTCATCCTGCGCCTCTATCGACTGGTCCTCCAAGAAGTCAATCATTCGTGTCACACATCCCTCTCCCCGCTTAATCTGCGCAACCGACGTAGAAAGACTTTTGGCCGGCGGGAGCATAAGCACAAACAGCATCAGATATGAAACGAACAGCTCCGCTGTGAGCATACTTCCTCCCCTGATTACCAACACCGTACCGAACAAAAGTACCGCTACAACAACCGCGCTTCCCAAAAATTCGCTCACTGGCGACGCGGCATGTATCCGGCGCAACATCGCTGTCCTACGACGTGAATATTCGTGATTAAGGGTCTGGTAGCGCCTGTTTGAAAAGTCTATGGCGTTGAACGCTTTAATTACCCGCAACCCTCTTATAGCCTCCTCCGTGAGCGAGAGCAGCGTGCCGCCTTGATCCTGCACCTCTTTCGACTTACGCTTCAACCGTCGCGATATACTGGCTATAACCAAAGATATGACTGGTATCGATAGCAACACCACCCCCGTAAGCCGCACATCTATGTAGAAGAGCATCAACAGATAGAGAACCAGCGTGACCACCGACGAGGCGAGCGTATGTATCGATACTAACACATTCTCTTCATACTCCACGATGTCGTTGCCGAAACGCGAGAGCACATCGCCTTCCCTTCGGTTTGAATAATACCCCACCGACAAGCGCATAGCTTTGGCAAACATTCTGTTGCGTATGTCGCGCGTAACTCTGTTCCGCATCGTTCCCGCCACAACTGCCGACAAATATCCAAACAAGTTCTTGAAAAAGAACAGCACTATCAACAGCCCTGCAAACAGCCATAGCGCCGTACTCTTGCCCTGCGCTATCATCCTCACATATAGCTCTTCCAACGCCTGGCTTATCAAGTTTCCACCTTGACTGGGCATCGGCGTGTCGGGCTCAAACAATAACTTTAGAAAGTCCGATACACTCAGCGCTGTAGCCATCATAAAGAGCGTGCTCAGTATTACGAACAAGCCATACGCCGCTATGCGGGCGGCGTATGGCTTGAGGTGGTTTCTCGTAAACGCAATCTCTTTTTGACGGGACATTGGTCTCATTGGTTTTCACTCGCAGGCATACCCGGTATAGTTGCTGGGCGTCACCGCTCGTATTCTGGCTTTGACATTCTCGTCAACGTCGAGTCCGTCAACGAATGTCTCTATGGTCTGCTCCGTCACATGTTCATTGGTGCGTGTCAGCTGTTTCAATGCCTCGTATGGGTTGGGGTATCCTACACTGCGCAGTATCGTCTGTATCGCTTCTGCCACCACGGCCCAGTTGCGCTCCAAGTCGGCTTTTATCGACTCCTCATTCAGCAACAGCTTGCCCACTCCCTTCTCTATCGACGCCAAAGCTATCATCACATGTCCCAGCGGCACTCCGATGTTGCGGCTAACTGTCGAATCTGTCAAATCTCGCTGCAGTCGCGAAATCGGAAGTTTATGACTCAGGTGTTCGAATATGGCGTTTGCCATTCCTAGGTTGCCTTCTGCGTTCTCGAAGTCAATGGGGTTTACCTTATGCGGCATCGCCGACGATCCCACCTCTCCAGCCTTGATTTTCTGCTTGAAATACTCCATTGACACATACGACCATATATCGCGACAGAAGTCCATAAGTATTACATTCAACCGCTTGCAGCAGTCGAAATATGCGGCCATATTGTCGTAGTTCTCAATCTGCGTGGTAAGCTGCTGACGTTCGAGGCCAAGGTTATCCTTGACAAATCGGTTGCCAAACGCCACCCAGTCTATCTCTGGATAAGCAACTCTATGGGCATTGAAATTGCCCGTAGCTCCGCCGAATTTGGCACTGAACGGTATCTGCTCCATCTGTTTCAGCTGATTGCGCATACGATAGGCAAAAACTGCAATCTCCTTGCCCAATCCCGTCGGCGAGGCGGGCTGTCCATGGGTGTGCGCCAACATCGGGATATTCTTCCATTCTTTGGCGCGTTCCTCTATCAGCTCTGCGATTTTAGTATAATATGGCAATATCACTTGCTCGTGGCACTCCTTTATCGACAACGGTACAGACGTGTTGTTGATGTCCTGCGAAGTCAATCCAAAATGTATAAACTCCTTCAATTCTGCCAACTGCATCTCGTCAAACCGCCTCTTGATAAAATACTCCACCGCTTTCACGTCGTGGTTCGTGGTCTTTTCTATCTCTTTTATCTCAAGCGCGTTTTCGTCTGTGAAATTGCGGTATATCTCCCTCAGTTGTTCGGCTTTTTCAAACGGCTTGCCGAGCTGCTGCATAAGGGCGATGAAATACTCCACCTCCACCCTTACCCTGTAGCGTATTAGGGCTTTTTCTGAAAAATACATAGCCAACGGCTCTACTTTGCCGCGATAGCGGCCGTCAATCGGGGAAATAGCGTCAAGCGTAGTCATTTTGAATTTATTATTGTTTCTGTTTTACGAAATTCGTTTAATATTGGCTCCCAAACGCCGCAGGCGCTCGTCTATATGCTGGTATCCGCGGTCTATCTGCTCTATGTTGTCTATACGGCTTACACCTTCCGCACTCAGCGCGGCAAGCAGCAACGCCACACCGGCTCGTATGTCGGGCGAGGTCATACGCACTCCTCTCAGCTTGTGGGTGTGGTCCAGTCCTATCACCGTCGCCCTGTGCGGGTCGCATAGTATTATCTGCGCTCCCATGTCTATCAGCTTGTCAACAAAGAATAGACGGCTTTCGAACATCTTTTGGTGTATCAACACACTGCCCTTGCATTGCGTCGCCACCACCAAGGCAATACTCACCAAATCGGGCGTGAATCCTGGCCACGGGGCGTCAGCAATAGTCATGATTGAACCGTCCATAAAACGCTCTATCTCATACGACTCCCTCCGCGGTACATACAGGTCGTCGCCCTGCTGCCATATCTCTATGCCAAGCCTGCGGAACACCTGCGGAATCAATCCCAAATGCTGCACCTGCGCGTTCTTTATGGTTATGTCGCTTTGCGTCATCGCCGCCATGCCTATAAAGCTACCCACCTCAATCATGTCGGGCAGCAGACGGTGATTGCATCCGTGCAGTGTCTTTACTCCGATTATTTTCAACAGGTTGGAGCCGACTCCCTCAATATGCGCACCCATGCTGTTAAGCATTCCGCACAATTGATACACGTATGGTTCGCACGCTGCGTTCATGATGGTGGTCTCTCCCTCTGCCATTACCGCAGCCATCACAATGTTTGCCGTACCCGTCACACTCGCCTCGTCCAGCAGCATATATCGTCCCTTCAACCCCTGCTTGGCCTCCACCACAAAGCCCATCGAGCTCGTCTTGATTCTATTGCCTCTTCTCTTGCCTACTCCGTATTCCTTGTATTCCACCTTCGCCCCAAGCATCTCCATACCCGTGAAATGTGTATCCAGTCGCCTGCGGCCTATCTTGTCTCCTCCCGGCTGAGGCACCACCGCCTTGCCGAAACGAGCCAGCAGCGGCCCCACAAGCATTATACTGCCCCTCAACGCCGTTGCCTTTTCTGTAAAATCACGGCTTTCCAGCGCTGTTATATCCACATCTTTGGCGCAAAACGAGAAACAGCGGCACTGGTCGCCGGACTCCTTGCTCGCATCCTTCGCCGTTATCTCCTTTACTTCCACGCCTATCAGGGCCAGCAGCTCCATCAGACGGTTCACATCGCGTATATCGGGAATGTTGTCTATTATAACTTCTTCCTCTGTCAACAAAACCGCGCAAATTACCTGCAAAGCCTCGTTTTTTGCTCCCTGCGGCTCTATATCGCCTTTAAGGCGGTGTCCGCCTATTATCTCGAAACTACTCATTGACTTCGTTGTTTTCCTGCATGTTTTCCTTTGGTTCTTCCTGCCTGACTCTCACATATCCGTTACGGTAGTCCAACACCCCGTCGCTCATCTCATAAAGCTGGTTAAACAGCACATCGGGGGTTATTGTGGCATTGTTCCAACTTGAATAGCCCTTCTTCATCGCCTCTATCAGCTGGTGCACCAACTCGTCGCGTTCCGCACCCTCTTCCATCGTCTTGGCTCTCTCCACAAGTGTCTCTACTATTCGTCCATAATGGCGGTATTTTACCCTGTGATTCTTGTATTGCAGCCTCCGTGGGCACATCTTCATCTCCTCTTCAGGGCGTGTCTCGGGTTTCTTCCCTGCCCATACCGGCCAATCCACATCCAGTTCCCAGTCGGACAAAACCATCATGTGGTCCCACATCCGCCGTTTCCATCCTGCATTCTCGCGGCTCCGCGGCACCACCCTCGACATCATCTCCACTATCGTCTGCGCCGCCAAATTGCGCTCTTCTCGGTTCTCTATCGTTTTCGCTTTCTGGATAAGGCCCTCTATTCCTCGGCCATAATCCATAAATTTCAGCTTTTTTCTCTGTGTATTATATCTCATGTCTGGCTAGTTGTCAGTAATATTCAATAGTAGAATCCAAAACTGCGTCCAAATCCACCCCTTAACGTCTCTCCATGCCAAAACGGATCGTCCCAACAAGGGTCATACAAATACGGGCTGTACAGGTAAGGGGCCATCAATCCGCCTTTGTCGTTGATATACGACAGGTGGAACCCCAGCATATTTCCTCGTCTTGTCCTGTACCTCAAATCCGCTGAAAATGCTGTGGCGCTCACATTATGCGTGCCGTCTCCATACCACGGCACGAAATCTATCGTCCCTCCTATATGCAGCAGCGTCGCTGCCACCCACAATCGCTCGTTCACCTGATACTCCCCCGACACATACATCTCGTAGAGCCTCGACCCGCTCTTCCTGGGCGCAAGACTCTTTCCTCCGCGGCCATCGAATCCATAGTTTCGGCCAAGTCCGAATCCTTCCGTCACCTTCACTCCCGCACTCATAGAAAACTTCTCGTTAAAATGATATCGTATCTCTGGTGCAACTCCAGTGAAGGCATACCCCACACCGAACATATTCCCCACTCCTGCCTCCAACGTGAGACGGCAGTCGAGTTTCTTCTGCTTCCACGGTCGCAGATCAACCGTGTCTTGTGCCTCCGTCGTCATAGGAAAAAACACCCCGACAACAAAAAAGACCGCAAGACAAATCTTTGCCGACCTGAAAAAAACTTTTCCTATGTACTTCTCAAACTCCACTATTAACGGTTTCCTATTTTTAATAACGAGATATTGTTTTTTTTATTGAGTTGCCGTTTTTTCATTTTTCCCATCCTTCTGGGTGTCATCTCACATACCACACTTTATTCACTGTTTTACAATATGTTATCATCCATTCGGGCATATCTTTCCTCAACGAGAAACGTCTATTTGTCCCTCATTCTAATCAGCAACACTCCTACCCTACTCTTCTACGGTTTCCAAAAGAAAACTCACTGGGCGAAATCCATCGTTGCAACTCAGCATTGCACTTTTTGGATTTTTCATCCACCCGTCATAAAAATTACCGCCCCCGTTGGCCAGCTCCTCTACATATTCCCTCATGCTCTTCCAAGCCTCCGGACAAAATCCTTCCGGGCAGCACCCGTCCAAACTCACCCACTGCATACCCTCTTTGACATCGCAGGTATGTTCAATCGGGTTCTCATATCTCGCCTGCAAATCTTTATAATCCGCACACCGTATGGCAGTAATTCTTACCGCAAGCATAGTTTTATTATTTCTTTGTTTCAAAATACAACCGCTCACAACACACTCTCTCTGGTCACTTCCCATCCGCCACCAACTTCTCAAACGACGATGGATACGGTGTTGAAAACTGTAATCTTCTCCCAGTCATAGGATGAACAAAGCAAAGCCTGAACGCATGCAATGCCAATCGATTTATCGGTGCTGAGTCCTCCTTATATCCATACATCGGATCATGTACAACCGGGTGGCCTTCCTCTCTCATCTGCACCCTTATCTGATTTCGCCTTCCCGTGTCAAGCCTCAGCTCTATCAACGTAAACCGCCGCGACCTCCTCTTCACTACATAATGTGTCACAGCTTTCTTTCCTCCGTTATCCTCTGGCGACGAAAGCACACAGTACCGCCCATCCGTCAGCCAACTTGTAATCGTGTCCTCGTTTTTATCCAAAACTCCCCACACCACTGCCACATACGCCCTGTCATAAACAATCCCCTTCCAATCCTCTTCAAACTTTCTCGACACCTCCTTGCTTTTTGCAACCAACATAAGTCCCGACGTATCTCTGTCCAACCTATGCACCACATGTGCACGGCAATGCTGGTGTGTCGAATCGAAATACTGGTTCACTATCGAAATTGCCGTTCTGTCTGTCGGCTTGCTACTGTACGACACCAACCCCTCGTGTTTGTTTATCACCATCAGGTGCTGGTCCTCATACACAATATCTATATCCTTCGGCACAAATCTTTCCTTGTACCTCTTCACTCCCACCATCACTGTCATTCCCGGCATCAGCGGATAGTTGAACTGCGACGTCTTCTTCCCGTCAACACTCACGCTGTGCGCCAATATTTCCTTCACCTTTGTACGGCTCGCATCCGGGTATTTCTCCATAAGAAACTGTAGCAACTCTACAGCCTTGTCAACTTTATATTCTGTCGGGTTCATAAGTTTTAATTAGCACCTTTTTTGATTTGTTTCTCATCATTCCACCTCTCTCGCCACGCAACGGAAACCGTATGGATGTTGTGGCGTCACATCCGTGCGCATCTCCGACACATTGTCATACAAACCGTATATCTTCCCACCTTTTTTCTTTGGGTTCGGCGCGCCTGCTACCTTCTTCGTCACTTTAGCCTTACTCAACGCACTTTCATAGTCGTTCTTGTCAGGCAACCCGAAGACAAGCGAACGACCATGCGGATGATATTCCTTCCTCTGCGCACACTTTTCAGTCCTCCATTCACAATACTTAACTATCTGCTCTCGGCTCAACCCCACTATCGGACATCTTCTATAGTCATCTTTGAGTTCCAAATATTTCTTTATCGCCTCGTAGTCCTTGCCGTAAAGCGAGCGAAACACCCTATTATCTGGAACTACCGCCCTACGTTCCGGTGAATCCTCACCATATTGTTTGGAAATGTCCCAGTCATATTCAATCCATGCCTCAATACTCATCTCCGTGTTGTCCATATAGGTGTCTTCCTCTATCTTGACCATATACGGTACTTTCTGCCCACATGCCATCATCACACCCAACCAAACCATTAAAACCAACAATAGACCTCTTTTCATATTCTAATTTTTTTCTTCTACTCCAACCTGTCCGTTTTCCATTCACAATGTTTCACGTGAAACATTCGAAAAACTTCGATATTAACAATTCCTGTCATAGATCTCAACAATCTCATACGGATTGCCAATAGTGGTTATGAACTTCATCATATCTTCTCTGCTAATGACCAGCGAGGCACGATTATCGTTAGGATGGAAGCTGACTCGATCCGCATCCATCAAACCTCTGTCAACAAAAAGTGTCACCTCATGCTCTTGGTCATTGACAAGGCCGAACAATGATACACTGCCAGGCGTAAGTCCAAGATACCTCATCATTCGTTCAGGACTTGCAAACGACAGCTTACCCTGATGCAGACGGTGCTCCATATCATGGATATCCATCGGAAAACGAGCGTCCATAATAACCAAATAATGACGATTGCCCTTATGGTTGCGAAAAAAGAGGTTCTTGCACAGAGTTGTGCCCTCGCCACGATAAAACTGAGACGCAATTTCTATTGTCGGCGCTTCTGGGTGTTCGTAGTAATCAAACTCAATACCCATGCTCCGTAGAGCTTCATAAACCTGTGGTTGACCTATCATGACCTTACTTAATAATCCCCAAATCCCGCGACATCTCCAGCATGCGCACTATGGGACGCTTCGCCGCTTCTATCAACTCCTCGCTCATCACTATCTCCGGTTTCTCTTCCTTCAAGCATGCCAGCAGGTTCTCCAGCGTGTTCATCTTCATGTAACCGCAGTCGTCGCAGGCGCAGCTCTTCTCGTCATTCAGGGTGATGAACTCGCGGTCGGGGTTCTGCTTCTTCATCTCGTAGAGTATGCCGCTTTCGGTAACCACGATGAAACGTTTTGCGTCGCTCTTCTTTATGTAGTTCAGCATCGCTTTCGTCGATCCCACAAAGTCCGCCACCTTCAGCAACGCCGCGTTACATTCCGGATGTGCGATCACCGGAGCGTCCATATTCTCCGCCTTCAGTTTCAGCACCCCTTCCGCCTGCATCGCGTCGTGCACCGTGCACACCCCGTCCCACAGCAGCATCTTTCTTCCTGTCTTCGAGTTGATATATGAACCCAGGTTCTTGTCCGGAGCGAATATTATCTTCTGCTCTTCCGGAAGCGCGTTCACCAGTTTCTCCGCGTTCCCGCTCGTACATATCAGGTCGCTCTCCGCCTTCACCTCGGCCGTACAGTTGATATACGATATCACTATATGGTCGGGATGTTCCGCGTGAAACTTTCTCAGATCTTCCGCCTTGCACGACTCCGCCAACGAGCATCCCGCCTCCATGACCGGCAGCAGCACCTTGCGGGAGGGGTTCAATATCTTCGCCGTCTCCGCCATGAAGTGCACTCCGCAGAACACTATGATGTCCGCCGTACACCTCTGCGCCTCCTGAGCCAACGCCAAGCTATCGCCTATATAATCAGATACCTCCTGTATCTCCGGCCGCTGATAGTAATGCCCCAATATCACGGCGTTCTTCTGGCGTTTCAGTTCTAATATCTCTTTCTGTAAAGTTTCTATATTTGACATATTGTTACATTTTTATCAAACTGCAAAGATATGAAAAATTGCTGGTATATAACGTTTCATTAACTATAGCTGTCTTTTCTCATACCAATTTTGACTTCTCTAATACAACTTATATATCATAAAAAGGATAGGCGGAATTTAATAATCCGCCTATCTTTTACAAACACACCTATTATATACTTACTTTACAGAACTTGTTTCTGGAGCTTCATCGCACGTTGTCTCTATGTCCATCGACCATCCGAAAAACCACCCGTTATCAATTGCGTATCTATCGGTAAACTGGATAAACCATGTACCATTAATCGGACATCCCTCAAGTCCCGAAAAATCATATTCAGGCCTATAGTAGTCTTTTTTGTTAGCTCTGTCGCTTGGATGTTTTGTATCAAAAGTTTTTGTAAATGGCGAATTTCCCGCACCATAGAACGGTTCTGTTATTTCATTGAAATTAACAGTTACTGTGTCCTTATATGCGTTGCAAAACAAATAGTTTTGCGCTACAGTTACCGAGTTGGCCTGCTCGTCGTTTACAAGCTGATATCCCTGATTTCTGCTGAAACAGTATTCAAGTCCCACACCATACATATTGTCCAGCGAGTCGCACACTTGGACGCCGTCATAATCGTTATGGTCATAACCTCCGTATGGGTAACCATTCATTCCGCTATTTCCTCCGCTTTCTTTTAAATAGCTGCTCTGTCCATTCGGACATATCAGTTCAATGGTGTATTCTCCAATATAAGAGTGTTCAAAGTTGATACACACCGATGCTATTTCACTGACGTTTTGGATTACTCTATCTTCAGCATATCCCGTCACATCCAATCCAACCCTAAGTGAAGCTTCATCACATTGTGGCCCGTCCGGGATAAACAACCTCTGTGACATCGCGAACGGAGTGATACACTTGTTTTCAGCCGCAGAGTTGAAAACCAACGTTATCTGCTCGCTTGCGTCCTGATGAGTCCTAATCACTGGGTCGCTGTATATTACCAGATCATTCTCGATATCCATAGCCGTGAACATCATCCTGTCTCCAGTGTCAAATAGCTCTCCGTCCTTTCTCGTTGTTCTTTTCGATGAGGTCGATGTCTGAGCTATTTCCACCTTCGATGCGCCACCATCCCTCATGTTCACCATCTTGGTCACATAGTTTCTTTTCTCCGTCTGAACCTGCAGGAAGACCAATCCTTCGCTCGAAACGTCTATTGCCATACTATAGTCGCCTGCCGACATATATTTAGTCTTTTCATACTCGACAGCTCCGTTCATCCTGACCAATCTTACAGTCACTATACCCGACTCGTCCAAACTGAGCACCGTTTCCGTATGTCCAGCGAAGGGATTAGGATAGTTCTGCATCAATCCGGCTCCCAAGCCTTCCACTTCCTCTATTCCGCTTTCATTGCCGGCTTCGAGCGTGATTGAGGTGTCGGGATAGGTCAGCGTCTCGCTCCACCCTTTAGTCAGGTTTGAAATCTGCACGGATTGAAAATCGTGGTAATTTCCATCGTTGTCAACAGCCGTAAAACTCAGCTGTATCGACTGTGCATTCACCGCTATCGCAGCGAAAACCATCATAATTAATACAAAGTTTTTCATAGCTTTTACTATTATTGGTTATTAAATTGTTCCGCTGTGCAAATGTATATATTTTTTCATTTTTGACACATCTCTCGTTTAGTTAGTTGCACAAAATTTCAAAAACCGTCACGGGAGGTCAAATTTTTTCAACTTTCATACAACTTGTTTTGGAATATACGTTTCTCTTATTGCTGTATGCAAAGGCATAAACATATATTTCCTTACCTTTCCAATCTTCCGGCACAACGCACTCACGTTCCACCTCTCCGCGTTGCATCATTTCAAGCCGTCCCTTCATCAAATCCTTACAGAAAACAAACAGAAACACAATATTATCTTCCGTACTTTCTCCACCTTTTATTCCGTATTCAACCTTCAACTTACCTTCTGTTGTCGTCTTCGCCGCCTTTATCTCCACCATATTTCCTGTCCCGTAGCTCAGCTGCAACCTCTTGTAATCCACATCTAATCCGTAGAACTTTAGCAGATTTATCCTCTTAAACACATCTCTCGGATGCTCACCCTTTCTCTTGGCCTTCAATCTCAAACCGATCATATATGCAGTCTTCATAGCAGCAGCCAGTTTCGACACCATCTTGAACTTCTCCTGTTGAGCCTTCTGCTTGTCAGTTCTTTCACCCTTCGCCGCACGTTTCTTCTTCCCGGTCATCTCGCTCAGCAGTTTCACCTGTTCCGTCAACTTCTCCACCTGCACAGCAAGCGCATCAATTTGCTCTTTCAATGTCGTCTCCTCTTTTTTCTTTTCCATACCATTCTTATTTATAAATGTAACAATTCAACAATTAAACAACTCCACTAGCCATCTGCCTCCCTTTTGCACATACTCTAACCCCCATCTGAACAGCATCTGAACAGCAGTTTTTGTCAGACAAATGTCAAACAAATGTCAGAGGAATGTCAGAGAACTCATCGCCTTCACCAACATTCTCAAATCTTATTTTTCTTCAATCAACTGAAACTTATAACCCTCTCCCCTATTCTATCTTTCTGGCTTGCACTCTCTTACTCACAACATCTCATTTATTTCAACCTTACAAATTTACAACAAATAATTTGCGTTCAACGAAAATTTTTTTCATTTATAACTATCTTTTTTACCAACACACTTCAACTAAAGGAGAATTAAAAAAGAAAATTAAAATTTAGATAAAAATATAATGATTTTTTTCTTTGTTTGTCAATTTGGTTAATAACTCCGTAACTGCGCTGCATCGCGCTTCTCTTATATTCGCAATAAACATCGTTTTCAACCTCAAATCTCCTTGTCCCATAACCATTTTGCCATCTTTTCAACACCTGTTTATAACCGAATAAACACCCTCTTGTTGAAACCAACATACGCCCTGAAGACTTTGTGAAAATCCTTTCATAAATCGTCCAAAAATAAACAGGGGTATTTCTTCACTCCCTTTTTCAACATCCGCTATCCATCCGCTATCCATACTTTTCAACAATTTCCACAAAAAATTCACCTCATAATGTAAGATTTCGCCCCTTTCTGCGTCTTATAGGTATGAAACACTCCTCCGAGCAGTTCCTCAACCAGTTCCTCCCTCTGCAACCTCGCATGCAGCGTCTGGCTGAATCTATATTGCACAACGAGGACCTCGCGGCAGATATCGTTCAGGATTGTTTCATCTCTCTCTGGAACAACCGCTCCAAACTCCATAACATCCAAAACCTCGAGTCTTGGTGCTTCACGTTGGTTCGTAACCGCTCTATCGACTACCTCCGCCGTCAACACAAGCCTATTCCAATAACCGACTCTTCCGACGATGAAGACAACTATGAGGAACGGCTTCTACTCGCTCAAAAACTCATCCAGCACCTTCCCTCTCGTCAGGCAAAGGTAGTGATAATGAAACATTTCGAAGCCAAAGAAACAACTCTTATCGCTAAAGAATTGAATATCACCGAAGGCAACGTATACACCTTGTTGTCAAGAGCTTATACCACACTTAAAAAGTTAGCAAAAGATGAAGAACTATGATCTTTCCGACCTCCTCTCCGCTCTCGAGCAAGACGGTAAAGACTCTCGTCGCCGGCAGCAGATAACTCAGACAATCAAACATCTGGAATCTCGCCGTCGTCGCAAAGTACTCTACTTCAGCATTTCAGCCGCCTGTGTCGCTCTGCTGGTTTTACCCATTGTCCTCAACCTTGTTCTCAACCGTCAACCTTCTTCTAATCCTATCTATATCAGCCAGCAATCGGACACCATCACCAAACATTCTCCTCTCTCTTCTCCCGTCTCTCCCTTCCCCACCCTTCTGGCTCATAACAAACAAGTTAAACCTCATTCTCACTCTTTGATAATAGAACCTCAAATAAATAAACCTGACTCCGAAGTAGTTACCGCCGCCAACTCCATCGATACAATATCTTCTCCCAAAATAGATGATTCTCAGATAGCTGAATCATATCCACAACAACCAATAGAACAAGAACCCACAGATTCTCAACCAGTTGTCACACCAACTCAACCTATAGTTTCCATAACTCAGGAACCTGATCCCCAACCGTCCCAACCTCCTAAGAAAGTGAGAAGACAACGTCGTTTTCGTCTCGCCAATCCCAGCAATATGGACGGTACTGTCCTCGCATTCAACCTGAAGAAATAAAAACCTCATACTATGAAAAAGCTCCTTTTCATAATCCTCCTTTTCCTGTCGGGCTTCCTATCCGCCCAAACTTCTGTTATCCAGACGGAAAAAACTATCGCCGACAGCTCTTCTTCCAGCAAGTGGGATTTCACCTTAGGTCTTGCTGCTGGTGGAACCGTCTTCATCGCCGACGCCTCTTCTCCCTATTTCTCTCGTTTCGGCACCACCCTTCAGGTTCCGTTCTCGTTCAATTACCGTTTCAACCCTCATTGGCGGCTCTCCTTAGGTCTTCGCTACGACTTCAATTGGGCGCCGCTCTCCAATTGTGTCGATATTCAGTACGATAACCTTAACACTCGTGGCATCGCTATCGACACAACCCCTCATGTCGGCCATCAACGCGCCAACGCCTTCCACAACTACATCGGCATTCCGGTTCAGTTCACCTGGTATCCTTGGAATCGTGACCGCACTCTCCTCTCCCTCTCCCTCGACTTCTACGCTGGCTACGCGGTATCCAAAGATATCTGTGTAAAAAAGAACGGCTCAAAAGCTTGGATTAACAAAGATCGTCATAACAGCGACCCGTCGCTTCTTCCCTGGAGGTTGGAACTCGGCTTCACCGTCTCCACCGACATCATCGGCATCCTTCACGGCATCCGCTTCTACACCAACCTCCTCCCTACCTACAAAGACCTCAAAACCAACAAAAACATCTATTCCGCTGGCATAACCCTTTTCCTTTAAAATCGTTAAACCTAAAACCTATGAAACACATTGTATCACTTTTGGTTGCAACCCTTTTAACGCTGAATCTCTCAGCTCAAAACACCACCGAGTCGGCTCAACCCTCCGACGAAAACCCTCTCTTCCAAACCACAGGAGCCAACGTCATCGGTGCTGGAAAGATCGAGATGAGCGGCTCTCTCGACTATTTCTACTTCAACAAGGATTATCCGCAATCCAATCCCTACCATCTGCGTTCCGACATCATAGGCGCTAATCTCGGCTTCCGCTTCGGTGTAGGACATCGTGCCGAGTTCAACATCTCGATGGCTGGAAGCACCTCAGCGTCTGAATATAACCTCTCTCGCAACGAGTTCTTCTCGTCGGGTACGTTCACTCCTTCTGTGGGCGCCCGTCTGCTCCTTTTCGGCGGCAGAAGGTGGATACCTACGGTCACCTTCCACACTCAGGTTTACTTCCCGATGTCCTTTGGAAGCACTTTCGGAAGCAGCTTCCAGTACGACGTCCAGCCGCTCATCGCTCTTCAGTTCCGCAATAGGATAGGGCAGAGGTGGGCTCTCGATTACTCTCTCGGCTACATGTGGGGTCAGTCGGTTCCCGCCTACCATCTCCTCGGCGCTCTCCGCTATTCTCTCTTTGCTCGCTGTCTGATAACCGATCGTTTCATGTTGGGCTTCGGTATCGAGAATTCGGGAGCCAAAATCGAAGCTCTTTGGCAGCTCAAACCCAATCTTCAGCTCAAAGCTCAGTCCTCTTTCTCCGCTGCCTTCGGTGGTGGCATGGAGCACATCGAATCATACTCCCTCATAGGTATTAACTGGATGATAAAATAGTTACTAACACACACCTTCCTATCTTTCAGCAACATTGGCTGTTAGTTAAAAAATATTGCCTCGCCCCATCACAGACGAGGCGTATTTTATTGTATCTTTGCACCAAAATAAAAAACCTATGTCAGAAATAATCCCAATCGCCTGCGACCACGCGGGTTACGAGCTCAAACAGAAAGTTATCGACTACCTCAACGACAAAGGCTTCGAGGTCAAAGACTTTGGCACCTACTCCTCCGACAGTTGCGACTACCCCGACTTCGCTCACCAGGTCGGCAGCTCAATCAACAACGGCACTTATAAGCGCGGTATCGTCATCTGCGGAAGCGGCAACGGCGTCCAGATGACCGTCAACAAATACCCCAACGTCCGCTGCGCTCTTTGCTGGAACGTCGAGATAGCTCATCTCGCCCGTCAGCACAACGACGCCAACGTTATTTCACTTCCCGCCCGTTTTATCCCTGCCGACCTCGCTTTGCAGATTGTTGAGGAATACATCTCTACTCCTTTCGAGGGTGGCCGCCACCAACGCCGTGTGGAGAAAATCTCTCAGCTGATAAATTAGTTTTCTTTCAATAGAAGAAATATGCCATATTCCACCGATGATATAAAAGCCCTTTTCAGCTGTATCGACCACACCACTCTAAGCGCCACCGACACAGAATCATCCGTCGAACGATTTTGTGCAGAAGCGCTCAATATGTGTGAATCAGTTGGAGCGAAAGTCGCTGCCGTCTGTGTCTATCCTGCCTATGTAGGCATAGCCGCAAAAACCCTGAAAGGCAGTGGAATCTCAGTCGCTTCTGTTGCTTGCGGCTTTCCAGCAGGGCAGATACCTTTGCGCCTTAAAATCGATGAGGTCAAATACGTCATCGACCAAGGGGCAGACGAAGTTGATATGGTCATCACTCGCGGCGATATTCTCGAGGGCAACATGATCAAAGTTTACGACGACATCGCCGCCGTACGCGAATACTGCTTCAACCAGAAGCTGAAGGTTATCCTTGAAACAGGCGAACTCAAGACAGAAGCAAACATTACCGCAGCCTCTCAGACAGCCATCGCCGCCGGAGCCGACTTTATTAAAACATCAACAGGCAAGATTCCTGTTGGCGCAACCATCGAAGCAGCAGAAATAATGTTAAAAGTTTTAACAAATAACAACGAAATTTCAAAAAAACCGATAGGTTTCAAGGCTTCTGGGGGCATTTCAACCGTCGAACAGGCCATGGAATATGTAGATCTTGTAAGACTATTTCTTGGAGAGCAATGTTTTAATAAACAGTTTTTTAGAATCGGAACCAGTCGTCTTACGTCAAAGCTATATGAACTTTTGAGTCAAAAAAATTAAATATTATTCAGGAATTTTTTTAATTTTGCAAGTTCCGTAATACATCAACAAGCAAATGAAACCATTACGAAAAAAGTTAGCACAGTATAGAGCACCTCAAGAAGCAAAAGCCAAAGGCATTTACCCCTACTTTACCCCTATCTCCTCGGAGCAGAACACCGAGGTGTTGGTACACGGTAAGAAGGTGCTTATGTTCGGTTCGAACTCTTATCTTGGACTTACCAACCATCCTAAAATAAAAGAGGCTGCCAAAGCCGCCATCGACAAATACGGTACCGGCTGCGCCGGCTCTCCCTTCCTCAACGGCACTCTCGATATCCACATCCGCCTCCAGGACGAGCTTTGCGAGTTCTTGGGCAAGGACGCTGTGATGCTCTTCTCCGCGGGATTCCTCGCCAACTCCGGCACCATCCCTTGCATCACCGGCCGCAACGACTTCGTCTATTTCGACGAGCGCGACCACGCCTCCATCATGGAAGGCAAGCAGATAACCTTTGCCGCCAACTATAAGTACAAGCACCTCAACCTCGAAGACCTCGAGCGTCTTCTCCAGAAGAACAACCCCGACGACGGCAAACTCGTCGTCACCGACGGCGTCTTCTCTATGGAAGGCGATGTAGCTCAGGTCGACAAGATGGTCGAGCTCTGCAATAAATACAATGCTACCCTGATGGTCGATGAGGCTCACGGCCTCGGCGTCTTCGGACGCGGGGGACGCGGCGTATGCGACCACTTCAACCAGCTCCCCAACGTCGATATCGTTATGGGAACTTTCTCCAAGTCGTTGGCATCCATTGGCGGTTTTATCGCTGCCGACGCCGACACCATCAACTGGATGAAACACAACGTCCGCCCCTATATCTTCACCGCTTCCATGACTCCCGCCACTACCGCCTCCGTCCTCGAAGCGCTCCACATCATGCGCTCCGAACCCGAGCGTCAGAAGTCCCTTTGGGACAACACCAACTACGCCATGAAGGCTTTCCGCGACCTCGGATTCGAGATAGGCAACACCGAAACGCCTATCATCCCGCTCTTTGTGCGCGACAACGACAAGACCTTCCTCCTCACTCACATGCTGCTCGAAGAGGGCATCTTCGTTACTCCCGTTATCGCTCCCGCCGTACAGTCGCAGGACACCCTCATCCGCGTCGCCCTCATGGCCACCCACACCAAAGCGCAGATCGATTACGCGGTAGAGCATATCTACAAGTGCTTCAAGCAACTCGAGATACTCTGAGCATTCCGATTACTTCGAATATTCAGAACACTCTGACTATTCTGAATAACATAATTAACGCCAATGGTTGAAATCCGCACCGTTACCTCTCGCCGGGAACTCCATAAATTCATCCAGTTCCCCA
>JAFZTV010000034.1 GCA_017618625.1 Bacteroidales bacterium
CCCACCACATTGTTTATCATCGTGCAGCAGCGCGGCACCCAAGCCTGCTGGCGGTTGACGGGCGTCAGCTCGTAACCGCGGGCAGTAAAGATTCGCTGTATGTTTGCAAGGGCTTCGGGGTTTTCGTACAACTCGCTGTGGAAGTAATTGCAAAGGGTTTTCTTGGTGATGTCGTCCTTGGTGGGTCCAAGTCCGCCCGTAATCAGTACGATTTGGCAGTTTTTTAAAGCCCGCGAAAGGCTGTCGGTGATGTCGTCGGCGTTGTCGCCAATGACTTCCGTGCAACAGACATCAATGCCCGCAGCAACGAGCATCTGTGCCATGCGCGAGGCGTTGGTATTGACAACCTGTCCGATAAGCAACTCATCGCCAATGTTGATTATAGTAGCTTTCATGGTGCAAAAATACGAAAAAAAGAGAAAATATTAAGAATATTTCCCATTATTCAAAAGAATCTTCGTATTTTTGCAAATTAAATCAAATAGTTATTTGACATGATGACAAGTATTCCTAACTTGGACGAATTGATTCGTATGGCACTGTTGGAAGATGTAGGCGACGGTGACCACAGCACTCTGTCGTGCATCCCCCCAACGGCCACAAACACAGCAAAGATGGTGGCAAAACAGGAGGGTATTGTATGCGGCATGGAAGTGGGTGAACGAGTGTTTCACTTTGTCAACGAATCCTTTTACCACACACAGATACCCATGAACGTCACCCTGCTGAAAAAGGATGGCGAAAAGGTATCGAAAGGCGATGTGCTGATGACAGTCGAGGGCGCATCGGGAGCCATCCTCACTGCCGAGCGCACGGCTCTGAACTTTATGCAACGGCTGAGCGGCATCGCCACCGAGACCCACCGCATGGTGCAGATGCTCGAAGGGTTGCACACCCAGCTGCTCGACACCCGCAAGACCACACCCAACATGCGGCTGCTGGAGAAATACGCCGTGAAGTGCGGCGGCGGTACCAACCACCGCATCGGGCTGTACGACATGGTGATGCTCAAGGACAACCATATCGACTTCGCCGGAGGCATCGACGCTGCCATTGACCGCACACGCGCCTATCTCAAGGAGAAAGGCAAGAACCTGAAGATAGAGATAGAGGTGCGCAATCTGGACGAACTGGAGCAGGTGATGCAACATGGTGGTGTGGATCGCATTATGCTTGACAACTTCGACACCGACACACTCCGCAAGGCGGTGGAGCGCATAGGCGGCAAATATGAGACCGAAGCCAGCGGCGGCATCACCGATGCCACACTGCGCAGCTATGCCGAGACCGGCGTGGACTTCATCTCTGTGGGCGCACTGACCCACCACATCAAAAGCTTGGACATTTCGCTGGTGAAAGGTTGAGACTCGCATGGCGACCTGGTGGAATACGACGGTTGAGAAAGCCAAAAACCTATGGCAACGGATAGTGCACAGCCGCATTGTGCGAGTGGTACGGCTGGGGGTGCATACCGTCTCGTTGCCCGGCAACAAGGGAGTTCCCCTTTACGATGTGACACGATACCTGTGGCGCGGTATTTTCAACGGCGACCTGTGGCGTGCCTCCAAAGGGCTGGCATTCTCTTTCCTCACGGCACTGCCCCCGTTGCTGATATTCATGTTCACCCTTATCGCCTTCCTGCCGGTTGACGGGCTGCAGAACGAACTGCTGTACGAGCTGGAGCTCATCATCCCCGAAAAGATTTACGGCCCTGTAGCCAACACCATCAACGACGTGATGGGCCACAAACACACCAGCCTCCTCTCCATCGGCTTTGTCACATCGGTGATACTGGCATCTAACGCCATCAACGGCATGATGCTCTATTTCAACGACAGGCATTCCGAAAGGCGCACATTCATCAAGCAATATCCCCTGTGCCTGTTGCTGGTGTTTCTGCTTTACATCATGGTGGTGCTGGTGCTCAGCCTGCTCATCGGCTACAAGTCGATACTCATCTGGCTGTTCCGCTACGGCATCCTTACGCGTGGCTCCCTCACCCACATCGTCATCGCTGTGGGGCGTTGGGTCATCCTCGTAGGTATGGCGTTGGTGACGCTGAGCATCATCTACTACATCATCCCCATGAAGAAACAGCGCATAGGCTTCTTCTCGCCCGGGGCAGTCTTCGCCACCGCCATGTTCATTGTGCTCTCCTGGGGGTTCAAGGTCTATTTAGCCAATTTCAACCGCTATAACCTGCTCTACGGCTCTATCGGCACCCTGCTGGTCATCATGCTGTGGCTGCTTCTCAACTGCTTTGTCATCATGCTGGGCTACGAACTGAACACCGCCATCCTCAACGGCAGAATCAAAGGATATACCATCCGCCACCGCCTCCGCCACTATCGAAGACGTGGAAAAACAAAAGTCGAGAATTGAAATCTGAAAAAGACAATCCCACACTAACACATTCAAACATTCATACATTAACGCATTCACACACATACCTACAATAACGCATTAACACCTTATCGAAATGATAATCCAGAAACAGAACGGCAAGACCGTACCCATCCAATCCTCAGGCAGAGAGAAATTCAAAATGGTTGCCAAAACCATGATGGGCCTTGAAGAAATCCTGGCCGAAGAGCTCCGCGAATGCGGTGCCACCAATATCGAGTGCATCAACCGCGCCGTCACTTTCGAGGGCGACATGCGGGTGCTCTATCGCGCCAACTACACCTGCCGCACGGCACTTGCCATCCTCAAACCCTTTGCCGAGTTCGATGCCAACGACGACCAAGAGCTATACAACAAAGTCTATCAGATTCGCTGGGAGAAGATTCTTGATGTCGACTGCACCTTCATGATAGACAGCACCACCAGCGGCGATATCTTCACCCACTCCTACTATGCCGCCCTCAAGACCAAAGACGCCATCGTCGACCGCTTCCGCCGCAACTTCGGGCAGCGCCCCTCTATCGACACCGAGAACGCCGACTATAAGTTCAACCTCCACATCCGCGACAACCACGTCACCCTGCTCATCAACTCCAGCGGCGACTCGCTCCACAAGCGCGGCTACCGTCAGGCTGTCGGCATTGCCCCCATCAACGAGGTCCTTGCCGCCGGTATGATTAAGCTGGCAGGATGGAAATGCGACTGCAATTTCTACGACCCCATGTGCGGCTCCGGCACACTCCTCATCGAGGCTGCCATGATGGCCAACAACATCCCCGCACAATACTACCGCGAAGACCGCTTTGCCTTCAAACGCTGGAAAGAGTTCAACCTCGGCGAGTGGAAGAGCGTCAAACAGCAGGAAGACCGCAAAATCGGCTCCCTCGACTTTGAATACGAGATATGGGGCAACGACATCGACCTCACCGTCCTGCAACAGGCCGAGAAAAACCTTGAATTCACCAAGCTCCACAAGGACGTGATGCTCTTCAACGGCTCCTTCGAAGACCAAGACCCGCCCGAAGGCCGCACCCTCATCGTCACCAACCCGCCCTACGGCGAGCGCATCAAGATTGAGGCCCTCAACGCCATGTACCAGCAGCTGGGCGACACCTTCAAGCAGAAATACGGCAAAGACTGCGAAGTGTGGCTCATCACCTCCGACTTCGAGGCGCTGAAACATGTGGGACTCAAACCCTCCAAGAAGATTCCCTTGCTCAACGGACAGCTCGACTGCCGTTTCGTTCAGTACCAGCTCTTTGAGGGAAGCCTCAAGGAGAACCGCGCCGCAGCCGCCGAGCGTCCCGAAAACGCATAGCCGTGACCGCCACCACCCTCTCCTCCTCTTTTGTGAAAGAGGCCGCCGCTGCCGTGGGCTTTGACGCCTGCGGCATTGCCGTTGCCGCCCCCTTGACCGAAGAGGAATGGAGCTATGACGAGTGGCTCCACAACGGCTATCACGCCGATATGGCCTATATGGAGCAGCACCGCGACCTGCGCCGCGACCCCGCCCTGCTCCTTCCGGGGGCCAAAAGCGTCATCTCCCTCTTGGTGGGCTACAAGCCTTCGTCTCTCATGCAGGGAACCGCCCGCATAGCCCAATACGCCTACGGCGAAGACTATCACGAGCGTATCAAGCGGATGCTCTTCCAGCTCATAGCAGCCATCCGGCAGCAATACCCCGACTTCGAAGCCAAGCCCTGTGTCGACACCGTCCCCATCAGCGACAAGCAGTGGGCACGTCGTGCCGGCCTCGGCTGGATAGGGCGCAACACCCTCCTCGTCAACCCTATCCTCGGTTCCTACTGCAACATCGCCGAACTCGTCACCACCTCCCCTGCCGACCGCTACGACACCCCGATAGAGAACGGCTGCGGCGACTGTCGTGCCTGTGCCGACGCCTGCCCGAATTGCGCCCTTACCTTCAGCCGCAACCCTCTCCTGAATGCCAACCGCTGCGCC
>JAFZTV010000035.1 GCA_017618625.1 Bacteroidales bacterium
GACATCGCCGACGAGTTCCTGCCCCGAGGCAGCATGATTGTTTACACCGAGGGCCGCAACCGTCCGCGCCGCGACATGAAAGCGAGCCATCGTGGCATATTGGAGGACATGCCCGTCGTGGTGCTCATTGATAGCGAGTCGGCCAGCGCGAGCGAAATCGTGGCCGGTGCATTGCAAGACAACGACCGCGGCACTATTATCGGTCGTCGTTCCTTCGGCAAGGGATTAGTACAAGAACAGATCATGCTCAGCGACAACTCTGCCATCCGCCTCACCGTAGCACGTTACTACACGCCCACAGGCCGCTCCATCCAGAAGCCTTTCGACGGCGACCGCGAGAAGTACCTCTTCGAATCGTACGAACGTTACGAGAACGGCGAACTGTTCAGCGAGGACAGCATCCATTTTGCAGACTCACTGAAATACACCACCCCGAAAGGCAAGACCGTTTACGGCGGTGGAGGCATTATGCCCGACATCTACGTGCCGCTTGTGGATGATAGCACGGAGTATTATTTCAATCGTATCGCCAACCTGGGGCTGCTCTACCAATACGCTTTCGACTACACTGACAGGCACCGCAACGAATTGCAGCGTTACAAAAGCGTGGAGACGTTCAGTAAGCAGTTTGTGGTGACTGATGCCATGTTCAATGAGTTGGTGAAAAAGGCCGAAGAAAAAGGCATCAAAGGCACCGAAGTGCAAAAGCAAGTGGCCCGCCGTGAAGCCGACATCCTCCTGAAGGCTTACATCGCTCGCAATCTCTTCGATGACGAAGGCTTCTATCCGATTTATGCGCCCCTGGATGAGGTGCTGCAACGGGCAATTGAGGAGCTAAAGCAATAATCTATGGAGGTATCTAAAACAACTGAAGTTGTCATTGTTGGGGCGGGGCCTGCGGGCTCCGTTTGCGGCTATCTGCTTCGGAAATCCGGAGTGGACTGTCTAGTCATTGACCGCGCCAAATTCCCTCGTGAAAAGATTTGCGCTGGTGGGCTCACCCCGAAGGCATGGCACCTGCTTGAAGAGCTGATACCCGATGTCCGATATGACTACAATTCAGTAAACCGCCTGCATGTCGACGTGGATGGAGAGCGCACTTGCGAGTTCGACATCGCTGAACCCATTCGGGTGGTCAGGCGCAAAATGTTTGACCACGTACTGCTTCAACAGTATCAGTCCATCGGCGGGGAATTTCTACACGACACCTTGACGCAAATCGAAAAAGAGGAGGATCGGATTATAGTCACTTTGAGGTCGGGAATGCGTATTGCTTGCCGTTACCTCGTGGGTGCTGACGGCTCCAACAGCCGCGTTCGACATTATCTGAAGCCCGACACCGACTTGGGTATGCTCATCATGGAACAATATGTCGAGAAAAAGAACGACAATACCATTGAGATAAAAGTGTCGCAGCAATATGAAGGCGCAGGCTACTATTTCCGCTTCCCCAACACTGATGTTGACGTTGTGGGTTTCAGCGACGAGCACACCACACCCGATAAGTTTCGTCAAGTGTTGCAAGAACAAGGTATCAAGGAGGCAGGTTTTCATGGCGCTTTTGTTTACCTCTCAAGTGATTATCCGCTCCACGACCATATCATTTTGATTGGCGACGCTGGTGGTTTTGCCAACCGCACCACATTTGAAGGACTGTACAATGCCTTTGCGACAGCCCGCAACGCCTCGACCTCAATTATCAAGAACAAGCCTTTCCGAGAGGTCAACCGCAGCACGTTCCGCAAGATGAAGCGGGAAGTTTGGGTTCAGAAGTTCTTCTACAGCAAACCAGCGTTCTTCATCATCAAACGGATGTGCCGTTTCCCAAAGTTGGCAGCAGCTTGCATGAACCTCAAGCTGCAACACGAGGGTTTCCTCTAAGGGAAAAAGAAAAGCACCACCGATTGTCGATGGTGCCTTTTGTGGAGCATAACGGAGTCGAACCGATGACCTCTTGCATGCCATGCAAGCGCTCTAGCCAACTGAGCTAATGCCCCTTCGTTTGCGGCTGCAAAAATACAACTTTTTTCATTACGCCAAACATTTTCGAGAAAATTTTTCTTTTTTTCTTCAAAACACCCCCTAAAGCCCAATAAAACCGTACCTTTGCACCCGACCTTGCGTCACGCAGTCCTGCGTCTCGCGTCTAATATCCAACACTATGAAAACCATTAAGGACATCTATAAAATCGGCATCGGCCCCTCAAGCAGTCACACCATGGGACCACAGAAAGCCGCCTCGCTCTTCAACGAGCGCTATCCCAACGCCGCCAGCTTCGAAGTGACCCTTTACGGCAGCCTCGCCGCCACCGGCAAAGGCCACATGACCGACTGGGCCATCCTCAACACCTTGAAAGCACCCACTGAAATCGTTTGGCAACCCGACATCATCCCGTCCTTCCACCCCAACGGAATGTTGTTCAAGGCTTTCAACGAGGGCAAGGAACTGCTTGGTGAATGGACGGTCTACAGCATCGGAGGCGGCAACCTCGCCGAAGAAGGCAAGCAGAGCGAACAGCCCGACTTCTATCCACTCTCTAAGATGACCGACATCCTCAACTGGTGCGAGCAACACGGGCGCACCTATTGGGAATACGTTTACGAATACGAGAACCGCAACGAAATTGAGCAGTACATGATGGAAGTGTGGCAGGTGATGAAAGCTGCCGTCGAGCGTGGCTTGCAGGCTGAAGGTGTTCTGCCTGGACCGCTCAACTTAGCCCGCAAAGCGGCTATGTATCACGTGAAGGCATCAGGCTATACGCATACGCTGAAAAGCCGTGGTCTGGTGTATTCCTACGCCTTGGCCGTTGCAGAAGAAAACGCCTCGGGCGGACGCATCGTCACGGCACCGACTTGTGGCTCATGCGGCGTAATGCCAGCCGTGCTATATCACCTCTCCAAGAGCTATGAGTTCACCGACCTGCGTATCATCCGCGCCTTAGTGACGGCGGGCTTGGTGGGCAACATCGTGCGCACCAATGCCTCCATCTCGGGTGCCGAGGTAGGCTGTCAAGGCGAGGTGGGAGTGGCCTGCGCCATGGCTGCTGCCGCCGCTAATCAGCTGTTTGGTGGCAGTCCTGCACAGATAGAATATGCCGCCGAGATGGCTCTTGAACATCACTTGGGCATGACCTGCGACCCCGTATGCGGCCTTGTACAGATACCCTGCATCGAGCGCAACGCCTACGCTGCCGCCCGCGCCCTCGACTCCAACATCTACTCCTCCTTCTCCGACGGTCGTCATCGCGTATCGTTCGACAAAGTGGTGGAGACCATGAAAGAGACGGGCAAAGACATTCCCTCGCTCTATAAGGAGACCTCGCAAGGCGGTTTGGCCCGCGATTACACACAAATGGCATAGTTTTCGTATCTTTGCCGACCCAAACAGCAACCCAATATCTATTATTCCATGACAATCAAGGAAATACAAGACAGCATAGTAGA
>JAFZTV010000036.1 GCA_017618625.1 Bacteroidales bacterium
CTCGGCACAGTCTCACTTTTCACTTTTCACTTTTCACTTTTCAACCTGCTTATCTTCGCCGCCGTCTTCCTGCTCGATACTTCATCCTCTGTTCCCCTCGCCGCGAGGCGAGGGGAATGGATTAAAAAAATGAAGAATGGAAACGGTTTTTGTGATTTTGTGCAACTAATTATAATGGAAGTCATGCTTTAATACCCCATCATTTAAAAATACAAACCTATGAAAAAGATGTCATACGTAATCCGTTTTGCGGTAATATCAATTGTATTGCTTGCAAGTAATTCGGTTTTTTGCCAGGATACAGTAAGGCTAAACGACAAGCGGTTCCTGTTTCCGCAGATTCCCTCCCAGGATTGGTATTTCAGCAGGGGGGAAAGAGAAACTCCTGGTGGTATCGGACTTGCACATGGATCGCTAGGAGAATGTTTTGGATATGAATGTACACTGGATAAGGAGTCAGGAGTAATTTACGGGATAGCTATTGCGATATCATATTTTCCTTCGAATACTGCATTATGGTTGAAAATAATGGATTCGGTTCCCGTGAATGGCTCTAATACGGTATTGGATTCTGTAAGAATCACACAAGATTCCGAGCAGAAAGTCTTGATTTTGGATGAAATCATGACAAGAGAAAGCGGTGAGTTGACCGACATTATTTTAGAGGATGCAAAAATCTTGTATTGCGGATATTTTGACCGACCTGTCCATGTGTATGATAGCTCATTCTTTGTTTATGTAGAACTTGCATCGGGATCAGTAACTATTCCTATATATCGCATCCATCCAGATATAACAAGATATTTTTATGGTGTAGAACATGTTTTTGGTGAAATAATTGGTTCGTGGTATATAGACACGATATACGCTAACATGTGGCTTCCAATACTTCCAATAATTGCCCCCCCGCCAGGATGGACGGAAGACCCCGATGACCCTGATGATCCTGATAACCCTGACAACCCTGACAACCCTGGCGGTGACGAAGGCATTGGAGCGGTGGATGGCGGCTTGCAGTCGGCGGTCAGCTTGCGGCCCAACCCGACCAGCGCGGTGACTACCGTATCGTGTGCGGAGGCCATCACCGATTTGACGGTGCGCGACATGGAGGGTCGCGTGGTTCTACGCAAAGCCGCCTGCGGCGCCACGGCCACCTTCGACACCTCGACATTCCGCAAGGGAGTGTATCTGGTGAAAGTGACAACCGCAAGAGGCACCACCACCAAGAAGCTGGTGGTGGAATAGTCACTAACCACGAGTTTTTATGAAAAGAATAGAACAGAGAAAGTGAATAAATAATAAAAGGATGCATCGCAGGGGATGCACGAAAAATGTTTCAAAGCTCAAAAACGTGCATCACCCTGCCGACAGCACCCAGGCACTTGTAACAAAGCCTACAATATATAACGCAATAATGCGCATGATGTTGTATGGCGAAACATGGCAGCGGATGTCATAAAGGTATTATCCGCACAAAACAATTTAATGAATGATTAAAACCAGACACATCATGGATACATCAAAACAAAATATGTTGCACGCCCACACGATGCAACCGACACTATTCCCGTTCGCAGTGTTTCTTATGCTCACTATCTCCGCTTTTGCACAAAATGGCATATTTATTGACAGCAACACCTATGCAACAAGTACAATAACGCGGAATAGACCGACAGGAAATAGATTAATACATTACGTTAAGACCAGTGACACGACAGGAAAGTTCTTATATGGTTACAACTATGTTTTTGTTCTTCCTCCGTATGCCACATATAATGAGATTCCAATCAGCGGCTACGATGTCCGTGATTTTACCGTGGTAAACGACACTGTCTATATGTGTGGAAACGAGGCTAACGGGCGAGGATTTTATGGCTGGATTAAGTTGGGGCCATCTCCCACATCTGTCCAACTGAAGATTTATAATCTTTACGACGACTCTTCGTACGTGACCAACCCACGCCGCATACATGTTTTCTACAATCTGAATAATCCTCAGATTGTGCTTGTCGGTGACTATGTGTGTCCCGGTTGCTCCTCAGGCATCCCATCAATAATCCACGTTGGATTCGTTTACAAACGTGTCGCATATGGCAATGGGGAACATTTTGACGATGTGGCGGTGTTGGACAACTATGTGGTGACCGTTTCCCGTAAAGACTACAACAATCCCAACAATGCCTCACAATTTATGCGTGTCTTGCCAAAGAATGCTTTTAGTCTGACTAATAGTCTATTCAGTAACCAGTATGCCATAGACCCTCATCTGGCTGGAGAACGCGTATTGTTGCAACATGTCGGAGGAGACAATCTTGTATCGGTATGCCAAGATGGGACAAAATACTATATAAACTGCTTCACAGTTGACAACAGTGGAATATTACATCTAAACCGAAGGTACAGTGTTGACACTGTTGTTAACCATATTAATGATGTGTCATACAACCAAGCCGACAGCTCTCTTATGGTGATACATAGCATTCCGTCTCACAGTACAGCATCGCGTTTTAGCTGTGCTTCGTTTCCTAATATTTCATGGATAGAATCATATTGTCCCAATGTGTCCGGTTATTGTTCGGGATGTCAACCTCTGATTATGTCGATGGCTAGAACGAATTCAAGCAAGTTTATGGTTTCGGGCATTCTGAACAATCATTTTATGGTATGGAACACTAACGGCAATTGTAACGATGGATCACGCATTGATATTAGTCAATATTTTTCACGGTTGCCTTATATTGTGAGAAATATGCCCACAAAAATAATTGGATTGAATAGTTTGACATCTACACGAACGATTCATACCACCTATGTGTATGAGATTTGCTATTAGTTATAGCCATCAATCACCATATCCAGTAAAAAGTTTATCTTTGGATTGTTAAACCATAAAACTTCAACAATATGAAAACAAACATACACCAAATCATAGCATTTGCCATTCTTCTTGCGTCATTGCACGTTGGATGCCTGAAGGCGCAGAGAATCATCGACACAAATTATTACAGATATGCGAGTACACCACTCATACACGATTTTTGGGAATATGCATGGCAATACGATGAGAACGGTGTTGGCCATGTTGTGGATTCCGTTTCAATGTGTACGAAGGGTAAATTAGGATTTGTTGCTCTCAGGAGTAATCCTGTCACATACAGCGACACATCAGTATGGGCTGTTATGCCTGGTGCAAATGGCTATTTTGGGTCATATTGGCAAAATCCCTTGCCGTACAGCAATATGGACATTTATGGCGTTGCCATATTCCTCGATAGCATTAAAGAATGTCATATAGGAGATTATCTGAAAATATATATCTGTGAAAAATCAGAAGACGGCACCCATTTTGAAACGCTCGACAGTATTGTGTTGGACGAGAATACAATAGGTATGCGTCGGTATATGATACATCCTATTTCGGCAATGAATTTTGATCCTGAATACGAATATGATTCTATCAATAATACGTATTATCCAATACCGCATGAGGACTGCTCACAATTTGACACACTGGTGCAAGTTTTGGAGGTCTATTTCAACCAGCCGATTCATATAACGGATTCCAATCTTTACTGGAAAGTCCGGTTGCCGTGTATGTCTCAATACTTTTTTTCATTTAGAGGACAGCTTTACGAAGCTTCATATGTAAGGGTTTTTAATGCTGATTGTACACCTAATCTGTGGGGCGATTCGTGGGATCATGTTATGGCCATCACCGAGCCGCTGCCGCAATGGGAGCAGGATAGCATGGAGGTGTTGATAACGGATGTGATAGAAGACCCCGACAATCCTGACAATCCTGGTGGTGACGAGGGCATTGGGGCGGTGGATGGCGGCTTGCAGTCGGCGGTCAGCTTGCGGCCCAACCCATCCAGCGGGGTGACTACCGTATCGTGTGCGGAGGCTATCACCGATTTGACGGTGCGCGACATGGCGGGGCGTGTGGTTCTACGCAAGGCCGCCTGCGGCACCACGGCCACCTTTGACACCACGACCCTCCGCAAGGGAGTCTATCTGGTGAAAGTGACCACCGTCAGAGGCACTGTGACCAAGAAGCTGGTGGTGGAATAGGGAGGGGAGTGCTTGAATGCGTTAATGCGTGAATGTGTTAGTGAAAGTTGAAAAGTTCGCTTCGCTTGAAAGTTAAAGAGTTTGATAGTTAAAAAGTTGAAAAAGGTCGCTTCGCTGAAAAGGTTGAAAGTTTGCCTCCTTCGGAGTCAATGTCGGCTTCGGTTCGGCAATGAAAACTAGTTTTTATTGCTCTCACTCTTGCACGACATTTTAAAGGGGAGGGGTTGAATGCGTTAACGTGCTAATGTGTTAATTTGTTAGTGATAGATTGTCTGAATGCGTTAATGCTTTCATTAATTAATAGACAGGGGCGCCGTGGAACGGCGCCCCTGTCGTTGTTTTCTTGTTTATGTCTTGTTTGAGTTTTGAATCAGGGTTGGGTCAGATGCCTAGGGACTGCTTCAGGGCGGCGATTTTGTCGTCGAGGGCTTTCTCTGTTGCGTCGAAGTTTTCTTTGCAGCAGAGGGTGGCGCTGACGCTGAAGTAGAACTTTATCTTGGGTTCGGTGCCAGAAGGACGCACGGTCACCTTGCTTCCGTCCTCGGTGAAGAACTGCAGGACGTTGCTCTTGGGCTGGTCTATCGTGCGGGTGGTGCCGTTTGTGAGGTCGGTCGAGAGACTTGTCTGCACGTC
Organism: Bacteroidales bacterium; assembly: GCA_017618625.1. The sequence goes on from JAFZTV010000036.1 coordinate 4,705, forward strand.
GTCGAGACGTATGACGCGGCTCCCGGCCAGTTCCTTCGGCGGGTTTTCGCGGTAGCTCTTCATCATAGCCTCAATCTCGGCGGCACCGCTCTTGCCTTTGCGCACCACGGAGACCTGAGCCTCTTTGAAGAAGCCATAGCGTTTGTAGATATCGACCAGCACGTCGAAGAAGGTCATACCCTGTTCCTCGGCCCAAGCCGCAATCTCGGCAATCATCGAGCAAGCCGCCACGGCGTCCTTGTCGCGGACGAAGTCGCCCACCATGTAGCCGTAGCTCTCCTCGCCGCCGCCTATGAAGGTCTCGATGCCTTCGAGCGCCCGAATCTTGTCGCATATCCACTTGAAGCCGGTGAGGGTGTCGTAGCTCTTGACGCCGAAACTCTCGGCGATAATGCGCGGAAGCTCGCTAGTGACGATGGTTTTGACAATATATTCGTTGCCCGTGAACAGGGCTTTCTCTTTCCACTGGCGGCAGAGGTAATAGACGAGCACCGAGAGGGTCTGGTTGCCGTTGAGCAGACGCCAGTCGCCGTCGGGCATACGCACTGCCATACCCACGCGGTCGGCGTCGGGGTCGGAGGCGAACACCACGTCGGCGTTGATCTTGCGGCCCAGATCGACGGCCATCTTCATAGCAGCCGTCTCCTCGGGGTTAGGGGAGGGGGTGGTGGGGAAGTTGCCGTCGGGAGTAGCCTGCTCCTCGACCACGTTCACGTTGGTGAAGCCCAGTTCGCCTAGGACACGCGGAATAAGGGTGATGCCAGTGCCGTGGAGCGGGGTATAGACTATCTTGATATTGTTGTGTTTCTTTATCAGTTCGGGGTGCAGGCTGTTGCCTATGATGCGGTCGAGATAGACGCGGTCGAGCTCCTCGCCCACGAACTCAATGCCGCGGTCGTCGTCTTGCATCTTCACGTCGCTCAGGTGCTTGATGTTGAGCACCTCGTCGATGACAGCCTTGTCGTGGGGCGGCACCAGCTGAGCGCCGTCGTTCCAGTAGGCCTTGTAGCCGTTATACTCTTTGGGGTTGTGGCTGGCGGTGAGCATGACACCCGTCTGACATTTGTAGTGACGCACCATGAACGAGAGGACAGGAGTGGGGCGGAGCTCTTTCACCATGATGACGTGGAAGCCGTTGGCAGCGAGGACGCGGGCGGTGATGAGAGCATACTCGCGGCTGTGGTTGCGGCTGTCGTGCGATATGGCGGCACGCAGCTCTTTCTCGCCCGTGAAAGCTTTCTTCACGTAGTTGGCGAGGCCTTGGGTAGCCATTGCCACGGTGTATTTGTTCATGCGGTTGGTGCCGACACCCATGATGCCGCGCAGGCCGCCCGTGCCGAATTCGAGGTTGCGATAAAAACTCTCGTTGAGTTCGTCGGGGTTGGACGCCATGTCGGCGATAGCCTGCTTGGTTTCCTGGTCGTAGTCGCCTTCAAGCCAAGTTTGGATGTTCTGTTTCGCGGTCTCGTCGATGGCGAGCTGCATGATTTGGTTCTTTACGGCTGCAAAATCTGTCATATCGGTAGTTTTTTGAAGTATTAACGAGAAAACGAGGAGTTTAGTATGTAGTGGGAAGTCTCGCGAGTTTCGGGCAGAGTCTGTATTGAATTGGTTCTACAACAATAAAATGGGCATCAGCGGCGTTATGTATTTTACTCTTATTAATAAAATGAACTTGACAGGCAAGAAAGTATATATCGAGACCTACGGCTGCCAGATGAACTTTGCAGACAGCGAGGTCATCACATCGATACTGAACGGGGTCGGCTGTGAGAGGTGCGATAGTGTGGATGAGGCCGACTATGTGCTGATAAACACCTGTGCCATACGCGACAACGCCGAGCAACGCATACACCACCGTCTGCGCGACCTGAGAGCCGTGCAGCAACGCCGCAGGCTGTATGTCGGGGTGCTGGGCTGCATGGCCGAACGGCTGAAGCAGCGCCTGATGGTGGAGGAGGACAACGTGAGCTTCGTCGTGGGCCCCGACGCATACAGGCGGCTGCCTGAGATTATGACGAGAGTGGCAGAGGGAGCGAAGGTGGCGGAGACGGAGCTGAGCGAGAGCGAGACGTATGCGGACATAGTGCCTGTGAGGCTTGACGGGAACGGCATTTCGGCGTATATATCGATAATGCGCGGATGCCAGAACTACTGCGCTTACTGCGTTGTGCCATACACCAGAGGACGGGAGAGGAGCCGGGACGCGGAGTCGATAGTGAACGAGGCGAGAGGACTGTATGAGGCGGGATACAAGGAGGTTACGCTGCTGGGGCAGAACGTGAACTCGTACAGGTGGAACGGGGTGTCGTTTGCGCAGCTGATGGCTATGGTGGCGGAGGTCTCGCCGCAGTTGCGGGTGAGGTTCGCCACGTCGCACCCGAAGGACCTGTCGGACGAGCTGCTGGCCACGATGGCGGCATACCCGAACATCTGCAAGTGCATTCACCTGCCCTTGCAGAGCGGCAGCAACCGTATGCTGAAGTTGATGAACCGCAGATATACGGCAGAGTGGTATATGGACCGCATCGAGGCCGTAAGACGTTTTATGCCGAACTGCTCGATAACCACCGACGTGATAGCCGGTTTCTGCGGCGAGGAGGAGGAGGACCATCAGGCGACGCTTGAGATGTTCCGCAAGGTGGGTTACGACTATGCCTATATGTTCAAGTTCTCGATGAGGCCCGACACCTACGCGGCTAAGCACCTGAAGGACGACGTGCCCGACGAGGTGAAGGGACGCAGGCTTGAGGAGATAATAAAGCTGCAGGGCGAGATAGCGCTGGAGAACAACCGCAGAGAGGTGGGCAGGATATACGAGGTGCTGGTGGAGGGGACGTCGCACCGCTCGAAGGAGCAGCTGTTCGGCAGAAACAGCCAGAACAAGGTGATAGTTTTTGACCGCGGCGACGCGAAAGCGGGTGACTACGTGAAGGTGGAGGTGACCGACTGCACGGCGGCGACGTTGATAGGGAGGCTGGTAAGGGTTTGATATGTTGATAAGTTGATATGTTGATAGGGATGAAGGGTTTAAAAGGTTTCGAGTTTTTAAGTTTTTAGTTTCAAGTATATGAAAAACAACGGTTTTATTCAGAAGCACCCGATAGTGAAACATCTGTTGTGGATGCTGGGCTTGTCGGTGGCGATAGTGATAGTTGTGATGCTTTTCGTGAAGATATATTCGCGCCACGGGCAGGAGTTTGTGATGGAGAACTATGCGGGGGAGAACTACAGCGACGTGGTGAAAGCCAACAGCCTGGGCCTGCGGTTTGTGGTGACCGACTCGATATACAACGACGAGTACGAGGCCGGGACGATACTGTCGCAGGACCCGCCGGCGGGAGCCATGATAAAGAAGGGTAGGAAGGTGTATCTGACCATTGCGTCGTCGGAGCCGGAGGATGTGCTGATGCCGGATCTGGTGGATATGTCGTTGAGGCAGGCGGTGTCCCAACTGATGAGCGAAGGGCTGACCATAGGCAAGCTGACCTTTGTCGAGAGCGAGGACCGCAACGCCATCCTGGCACAGAAAATCAAAGGCCACACGGTGACGCCCGGACAGAAGATAAGCCGTGGATCGGTGGTGGATTTGACCGTGGGCAAGGGTACCAGCGAGATAGGGACGATAGTGCCTGTGTTGATTGGCAAGAACCGCGAGGGTGTGCAGCGGGCGGTGTTCGCCTCGTCGCTGAACATAAGCGAGACCTTCAACAGCGGGGTGACCAACAAGGCTACGGCCAAGGCATACAAGCAGGAGCCGATATGCTCGGATGTGAAATATCCGCTCGGCACCATCGTGAGGGTGTGGTACTGCAACGCCAACGAATATGAGTCGCAGCGGCGCTCGGCCGACCAGGAGCTCGACTCGCTGAAACGTGTGGCCGACAGCCTGCGCAGGGAGCTGGAGATGGTGGGCGACGAGGATGACGGGCTCGACTTCGACTATCTGGATATAGACGACTTGTGGTAAACACGTAGGGTAAGCGTCGCTATGAAGGCCTGCAAGAGCATCTGTGTCGTAATGTCTGTGCTGATGGCATGGACGGCGGTGGCGCAGGAGCGGCTAGTGCCGATTGAGGGGAGGCCGGCGGCGAGGGAGCAGGCGGCGAAGGCGGGCGAGGCGACGATACCTTTCTTTGACGACTTTGCAAGCGGCAGGCTCGACGGCAGGCTGTGGAGCGGCTTTCAGGCGGAGGCCACCGACGGATGGGGCATGTACCCGCCGACGGTAGGGGTGGCGAAGCTGGACGCCGTGGACGAGACCGGGGTGCTGTACCAGAACATCTCGTCGTCGTTCGGCGCCGACACGTTGATGTCGCAGCGGATACGGCTCGACTCGGTGTTTGAGCCCTTCGGCGAGGCGCTCGGGCCGGGCGATTCGCTCTATCTCAGTTTCTACTATACCGTGGGGGGACGGCAGGGCAGCTTCGGCGGGCGCATAGGCGACGAGCCGGAGGAGCAGGACTCGCTGGTGCTGGAGTTCTATGCAAAGGCGACGGGCGAGTGGCGGACGGTGTGGAGCCGTGGCGGATGCAGCCCCGACGAGCTGAAAACCGCTACGGGACGCTACTGGCAGCGCGTGGCGGTGGCGGTGGCCGATGAGAGGTATTTCAACGACGAGTTCCGATTCAGATTCCGCAATATATGTAGTCTCGACCCCACCACGACGGCGGGCTTGACGGGCAACAGCGACCAGTGGTATGTGGATTGCGTCTATCTCGACAAAGACCGCTCGGCAGCCGACGAGGCGGAGCGTGACGTGGCGTTTGTCGAGCCTGCGCGGTCGCTGCTGAGGGACTACTGCGCCATGCCCGCGCGGCAATACCGCAGTTCGGAGATGGTGGAGCGCACCGCGGCGTTGATAACCAACCGCTACGGCACGGCGGTGGCGTCGCACTACGCTTACTTTGTGCTGGACGCCGAGGGCGACACGATACACACCTACGACGGAGGCTTCGAGAACGTGCCGCCTTTTGTGAACGAAGGCGACTACCAGCAGTCGGAATACCACGCTCAGGCGGCCGTCGGCTTCAGCTATCCCGAGAACACGCTGATGACGCGCTACAAGGTGGTGCACGTGGTGAAGGAAGGCGTGTTGGGCGACCGCTTCGCTGCCAACGACACGGTGGCCTTCGAGCAGGTGCTGGAGGACTACTACGCCTTTGACGACGGCACGGCGGAAAGCGGCTACGGCCTCACCTCGACGAGCAGCAACGTGTTTCTGGCGGCGGCCTACAACCTGCACAGCCCTGACACGCTGGTGAAGGTGAGCATGAGTTTCAACCGCGCACGCGACGGCGAGAACGCCAACATCAGTTTCAGGCTGGTGGTGTGGAATGCCGGCGCCGACGGGCCTGGCGAGGTGATTTACCGCGACGAGGTGCTGAGGCGTCCGCAGTTTGGCGGCCTCAACGAGTTCAAGGACTACGAGCTGGAGCATCCCGTGGCGCTGTCGGGGCTGGTGTATATAGGTCTGGAGCAGGAGGGCGCCGACTACCTGAACATTGGCTTCGACCGCAACTACAACCATTCCGACCGCCTCTACTACCGCATCGGCAGCGAATGGCAGCGTGCGTCGGCGGCGGGCTCGATTATGTTCAGGCCCTACTTCGCGCCTTACGAGACCCTCGGCATCGCGCAGGCTGAAGCGCCGCACGTCGAGCTGACAGTCTATCCCAACCCGGCAAGGGACCGCTTCTGTGTGGGCGGGCTGGAGGCCGGCGGCGAGCTGACGGTGTTCGACGCTAGGGGTGCGACGGTCAAGAGGGTCAGGTCCGAACGCGAGCGGGCGGAGCTGGACTGCACCGCTTGGGCGCAGGGCGTATATTATATTGTGGCGACGATGGCCGACGGGCGCCGGACGGCGGCTAAGAAAGTCATAGTCGTGAAATGAAAAACAAAAAGCGATATGGAAGAGACAGAATACGAAAATCCGCTTGACGAGACACAGACAGGCGCGCTGAACGACGACGAACTATACGAGCGTCACCGCATCGTTGTGGATGCGGGGCAGGAGACGATGCGCATCGACAAGTTCCTGCAGCAGCGCCTTTCGGGCGTCAGCCGCACCAAGATAAAGCTCGCCACGATGAGCTCGTGCGTGCTCGTGAACGGGGCGACCTGCAAGGCCAGCTACAACGTCAAACCCGCCGACGTCATCTCGGTGCTGCTGCCCTATCCGCCCCATCCCGACGAGATTGTGGCAGAGAACATACCCCTCGATATAGTGTATGAGGACGACGACATAATAGTAGTCAACAAGGTGGCCGGCATGGTGGTGCACCCCGCCGTGGGCAACTTTACGGGCACCCTCGTCAACGCGCTGACCTACCACCTGAAAGACAAGGTGGGCGCCGACGGAAAGCCGCTGAAGCCGTACCTGGTGCACCGCATCGACAAGGACACCTCGGGCCTGCTGCTCGTGGCCAAGAACGAGTCGGCGCAGGTGATGCTCGCCAAGCAGTTTTTCGACCACACCACCGAGCGGAAATACGCCGCGCTGGTGTGGGGCGACTTTGACGAGGAATCGGGCACCGTGGTGGGCAACATAGCGCGCTCGCAGAAAGACCGCCGCATCATGGCCGTCTATGACGACCCCGAGGTGGGCAAGCACGCCGTGACACACTGGACCGTCAAAGAGCGGTTCGGCTATGTCACTCTCATCGAATGTGTGCTCGAGACGGGCCGCACCCACCAGATACGCGCCCACATGAAGCACATAGGGCACCCACTCTTTGCCGACTGCGCCTACGGCGGCGACAAGATACTGAAAGGCACCACCTTCTCGAAATACCGCCAGTTTGTCGATATCTGCTTCGCCATGATGCCGCGCCAGGCACTCCACGCCTTCATTCTGGGTTTCGAGCACCCCACCACCCACCAGCGCATGCACTTCGAGTGTCCCATGCCCCCCGACATGCAGACGGTGCTCGACCGCTGGCGCCTCTACACCCAAAGCCGCTAGGCCGCACCCAAAAACCTTCCAGCGGCTTTGCATCGACTTTGCAGCGGCTTTGCAGTGACTTTGCAGTGGCTTTGATTCGGACGTGAAGCGACGGAATAAAAACAAAGGAGACACCCACCAAGGTGCCTCATTTTGTTTGCGCATAGGAGAAAGGTATGGGAAGAGTGGGTGAAAAGTAGGCGCAGGGTAGGGTCTGTGTAGGGTCTGTATAAGGTCTGTATAAGGTCTGTATAAAAGAAATGTGGGTGAAAAGTAAATGAAAAGTAAAAGAAAACTAGGAGAAAAGTAGGAGAAAAGTAAAAGGAAAGTAAATAAAATGTAGGAGAAAAGTGGGAGAGAGGTAAAAGAAAAGTGGAGTCTAACCTGCGTAAATCCCTTTGAGACAGATTCGGAAAGCCGGCACAGCGGGGCAGGATGAGCACGCGCGATGAAAAAACGGCTTCGATGTTTTTCGTCCCCGGTTTGTCCTAGGTTCGTCACAGTCGGGGTCGGAGGCGGCTCCTAGTTGCGCGGCAGATTTCTCCTAGTTGCGTCCTACATTTCTCCTAGTCGGCTCCTACATTTGTCTTAGTATTCTCCTAGATTTCTCTTAGCATAGTCCTACTTTTGTAGCACTTGTTATGCACTTTTGTAGGAGGTAGAGAGCAGGTAGAGAGGAGGCAGAGAGCACTTGCGGCCTAGGCGGTGGGTTTCGGGGGCCGGCAGGGGTGGGGGCGACGGAACTTTTCAACAAAGAAATTAACAATTTTGTTTTGAGGTATGGAAATTATTTGTATCTTTGCAACCTCATACTAAGCGACAAAGGGTTTGATTTACCCGTTCAAAGCTCTGAGTTGCTGAGTGTTGCGAGGGTTCTGGCGTGGGAGTCCGTCCCCATGTGCAAGGGCATTAGCGGCACGGATATGACAAAAACGGTAAGAAAAGAAACACAAAAAAAACAATGAGTACATTAAGTTACAAAACAATCTCTGCCAACAAGAACACCGTAAAGAAGGAGTGGGTTCTTGTGGATGCTGAGAACCAGACGGTTGGCCGTTTGGCCACGAGAGTCGCCAACATACTGAGAGGCAAGACGAAACCTTGCTACACCCCTCATGTTGACTGCGGTGACAATGTGATTATCATCAATGCCGAAAAGATCGTCTTCACGGGTAAAAAGATGACTGATAAGATTTATCAGCGCTACACCGGCTATCCAGGCGGTCAGCGCGAAACCACCCCTGCAAAGGTGCTGGCAACCCACCCCGAGCGCGTTCTCGAGCACGCCATCCGCGGAATGCTCCCCAAGAACCGTCTGGGTGCAGCCCTCTACAGAAACCTTTATGTGTATGCAGGTTCGGAGCACCCGCACCAGGGCCAGAACCCCAAAGTCATCAACATTAACGACATCAGATAAGCATTATGGCAGAAGTAATCAATACAATAGGTAGAAGAAAGACCGCCGTCGCCCGCATATACATGACCCCGGGTAACGGTCAAATCAAGGTCAACGGACGCGACTATAAGGAGTATTTCACCACCGGTCCGTTGCAGTACATCGTCAACCAGCCTCTGCTGGTCGCCAATGCCGAAGGCAAATGGGACATCAAGGCCAACCTCGACGGTGGCGGAATCACCGGCCAGGCTCAGGCTCTGCGCATGGCTATCGCACGCGCCCTCTGCGAGAACAACATCGAGGACCGTCCCGCTCTGAAGAAGGAAGGTTTCCTGATGCGCGACCCGCGTATGGTCGAGCGTAAGAAACCCGGTCAGCCCAAGGCTCGCAAGCGCTTCCAGTTCAGTAAACGTTAATATTGGCTGCAAGCTGACAGCTTTAAGCATTAGGTGGGCTTTGCCACTCAATACTTACAGCTTAAAACTTAAAACTGACAATGGTTTAGTATCCAAACCGTTGAGACGCTCCGTCCGATTGCTCTCCAGCGTACTCCATGTTATGCGGACAAATCGGGCACTCCGAAAGGAAGGACTACTCCGCGGTTGGTTTTTAGGAACGTAAACAAATAAAAAACAAAATGACAGAACTCAAATTCGAAGAACTGCTTGAGGCCGGTTGTCACTTTGGACACCTCAAGCGCAAATGGAATCCCAAAATGGCTCCCTACATCTTCAAGGAGCACAACGGAATCCACGTGATTGACCTGCAGAAGACCATCGTCAAAGCCGACGAGGCCGCTGCCGCATTGAAACAGATTGCCCGCTCGGGTAAGAAAATCCTCTTCGTGGCCACCAAAAAACAGGCCAAGGACGTCGTAGCCGAGATGGTGAAGACCGTTGACATGCCCTTCGTGACCGAGCGTTGGCCCGGCGGTATGCTGACCAACTTCGCCACCATCCGCAAGGCCGTCAAGAAGATGACGGGCATTGACAAGATGATGAACAGCGAAGCCTACAAGAGCCTTTCCAAGCGTGAAAAGCTGCAGATCGAACGTGAGCGCGAGAAACTCGAGAAGAACCTCGGTTCCATCGCCGACCTGAGCCGTCTGCCTTCGGCCCTGTTCGTCGTTGACATCATGAAGGAACATATCGCGGTTGCTGAAGCC
>JAFZTV010000037.1 GCA_017618625.1 Bacteroidales bacterium
ACCGACTGGCAGAGATTGTGAGCGGGCAGCATAAAGATACGTGCACAAAGAGGGCAAACGACGACGGGCGGTGGGAGTTTTCGCCAGCGTGGTCGTCGGGCGACCGCACACGCGCTTTTCTGAAGATACAGGACGGGTGCGACTATTTCTGCACATATTGCGCCATACCGCTGGCACGCGGACGTTCGCGCAGCGCTACTATAGACGAGGTGGTGACGATGGCACACGAATGTGCCGCGACGGGAGCGAAAGAGATAGTGCTGACGGGAGTGAACACAGGCACCTTCGGGATGCACACAGGCGAGCAGTTTATTGAACTGCTGCGGCGGCTGGATGAGATAGAAGCGATTGAACGATACCGAATTTCGAGCATCGAACCCAACCTTATAACCGACGAGATAATAGAATTTACGGCACAGTCGAGAGCATTCCTGCCGCACTTCCACATACCGCTGCAGGCGGGAAGCGACAACGTGCTGCGGCTTATGCACAGACACTACGACACCGCGCTCTATCGCGACAAGGTGGAGCACATCAAATCGCTGATGCCCGACGCCTGCATTGCTGCCGACATAATCGCGGGCTTCAACGGCGAGAGCGACGAAGACTTTGATGAGACGAAGCGGTTCGTGGAGAGTCTGCCCCTCTCCTACCTGCATGTATTCACATACTCGGAGCGGCCACACACGGCGGCACTGAAACTGACGCCCCGTACCGACATGCACATACGCCGCCAGCGGAGCCAGGAACTGCACACCATATCGGAACGCAAGATGGCAGCCTTCGTCGAAAGCCAGCTGGGCAAACGGCGAGCGGTGCTGTGGGAAAGCAGCCGACTCGCAGGCGAAATGTACGGATTGACGGACAACTACGTCAGAGTGCGCCAAAAATACGCCCCGGAGCTGAGCAACACGGTTACGGAAGTTGTGCTGTCGAAAGAAAACATAGTAGTCGGAACTCCAACAGATTAAGCGGACAAAAAGGGATATACCCCAGACGGATTTTAACTAATTTTAAGATGATTTTTACGTAAAACAAGCGTATATCTAGATTTATTCGTATATTTGCATTCGTAAATTTTTACAGAAACTAATCTATTAATCCATTTAAATTACAAAATCATGAAGAACTTTTTCAAAATTCTCGGCGTAGCTCTTATCGCCGGCAGCATGCTTTTCGTAGCTTGCAAAAAGGATGAAGAAAACACAAACAACGGTAACAATGGTGGCAACGGTGGCAACAACACCCCGACCGACACCACAACCCCGAGCGACCCGGTTAATCCTCCCGCACCTACAGCCGTTATGACCATTGCCATAGACGGTCAGACCTATCAGATTTCCGATTTCGGTGCTGGAATGTACTCTTCAACTAGTGGAGAAAGATTCCTCGGCCAAATCATATACAACAACACCTATGGTCTTCAGTTCCCCTTTGGCGGCACTACGACTGGCAACTATGACTACGACAATAACATAGTGGCAATCTATTTCACAGGTGATGACAATGCCGACTGGTTCGAATACACAGACGACGAGAGCGGAGAAACCGAAGAGTATCCTGTATGGGCAGGCTGCGGTATATTTGGTCAGTCTTGGGATATTGTTTGGAGCTATCTTGGATTAACTCAGGATGGTCCTTCACAGAACATCACCGCTATTGACATGAACAACTACACCATGAGCTGCGTGTACTATGACGGCCTTGTCAACCTCCAAACTTATCTGAACGAGGGCGCTTTTGATGCAGGTAGAGAGTTCACCATCACACTGACCAACGCAACATGGGAGCCCGTTGAGTGGTCAAAGAAAAACATGAAGTCCCAGAAAAACCTCAAGAAATTAAGTTTCTAATATCCTTGACAACATTCTAAATAGAGGCTGCTTCGGCAGCCTCTATTTGTTTATACTAACCAATGTGAGTAAACCTTATGAAAAAACTTTTGTTTTCCTGCGTATTGCTTGTCTCGGTAACCATGTTGTCATGCACATCTGACGAACAGAAAGCTCGTAAGGCGGCATACAACTATGCCGACGCAATGGCAAACTACAAACTGGATGAGGCTGAAAAATACGCAACCGAAGAAACCATAAACACCACCATCACCACAGGCAAGGCCCTATTGCAGTTTGTTGATACCGCATATATAGCTTCCGACACTCCAGCCAAGTTGGAGGTGACAAACATGGAAATGACCTCCGACACCTCGGCAGTTGTATCGTTTGTGAAGAACACCCCGATAAAGCAAGACCTGCGATTCTCAGTAGAAGTGCGCAAGCGCAACGGGAAATGGCTAGCACATTCACCTCAAAACGGTGCCGAAAGCCAGCAACGGTAAAAGGCAGGTTACACTACGATGTGGCACTACCGCTCTATGCGGTCGTGCCATTTTTGTTTTATCATATAATACCCCTAAACTACCCGAATGATACAGACTTGATACGGACTTGATACGGACTTGGCACGGAGTTAGTATAGTCTTAGGTCTAACAATTCTCTATGTTTTCCCTATGTGAGGTCTATATGTTCTCTATGTTTTTTCTATCCGCGCTCTATGCTTTCTCTATGTTTTGTCTAAGGTCGGGCTAGGGATGGGCTAGGGATGGGCTAGGGATGGGCTAGGGATGGGCTATGCCATGCCTATACAATGTCCATGGCATCTATAGGGCAGCCTCAGGACGCGGGATGGCGCGACCAGGGCGGTTGTGGATATATTGTTCATAATTTTAGGCTTCGGAATATTGCCTTTCGGCAAAAAAAAGCTACCTTTGTGGTTTATTTTTCAATCATTATATATTTATTCATCATTCTAAAAAACAAAACATTATGAGCGGACTTTTCGGTATTGTCTCTAAAGAGCCTTGCATCACGGACCTGTTCTACGGAACAGACTACCATTCACACCTGGGTACCAAGCGTGCCGGTTTGAGCACAGTGGACAATGGTACCTTTCATCGCAACATCCACAACATCCAGAATTCGTATTTCAGAACCAAGTTCACGGGCGACCTGCACGAGATGACCGGTAACTACGGCATCGGCGTCATCAGCGACACCGACGCTCAGCCTATCGTGGTGAACTCCCACCTCGGCCGTTTCGCCATCGTCACCGTATCTAAAATCAACAACATCCCTGAACTGGAGCAGAAATGCCTCGGCATGAACCAGCAGTTCACCGAACTGAGCATGGGCAGCACCAACCCGACGGAGCTGGTTGCACTGCTGATAACGCAGGGCAAGACCTTCGTGGAGGGCATACAGAATGTGTACAAAAGCGTGAAGGGCAGCTGCACGATGCTTATCCTCACACCCGACGGTGTGATTGCAGCGCGCGACTATCTGGGTCGTACCCCTCTTGTTATCGGACGCAAAGGCACAAGCTATGCCATCGCCTCCGAAAGCCACAGCTACATCAACCTCGACTACAACACCACCCGTTTCGTAGGTCCCGGCGAGATTATCAAGGTCACGACCAACGGTCTTGAGCAACTCCTCGCTCCCAACGACAAGATGCAGATTTGCTCGTTCCTCTGGATTTACTACGGCTACCCCTGTGTCGAATACGAGGGAATCAACGCCGAAGAGGTGCGCTACCAGCTGGGCTACGCGATGGGCCAGCAGGACGACATACAGGCCGACTACGTGTCGGCCATACCCGACTCGGGCATAGGCATGGCACTGGGATATGCCGCAGGCAAGGGAATTCCATACAAACGAGGAGTGCTGAAATACACGCCAACCTGGGCACGCAGCTTCATGCCGGTGAACCAGGAGGCCCGCAACCTGGTGGCGAAGATGAAACTGATACCCAGCCGCAAGATGCTGGAAGGCCGCGAGGTGGTGTTCTGCGACGACTCGATAGTGCGCGGCACACAGCTGAGAGACAACGTGAAGATGCTGTACGACTGCGGCGTGAAGAAGGTGCATGTGAGAATCAGCTGTCCGCCGCTGGTTCACGGCTGCCAATATCTGAACTTCTCGGCGTCGAAAAACGATATGGAGCTTATCACCCGTCGCTGCATCGAAGAGCTCGAGAACGGCGAGATACGCAACATCGAAGCCTACCGCGACGAGACGACACAGGAATACGCCCGTATGGTGGAGATGATACGCCAGAGGGTTGGTGTAGATACTCTGAAATTCAACAGTCTGAAGACCGTCTGCGACGCCATCGGGTTGCCGAAGGACAAAGTCTGCACCCACTGCTTCGACGGGTCGTCGTTTGGCGAATAAGCTCTTTAAATTATGAATCTTGAACTGACTGCCGACTGCTGACTGCAGATATATGAAGAAGTTCGTTTTATTGCTTACAGTGATTGTCCTGTGCCGCATAACCTGCGCACAGGACACTGTAGTGCAATACGAACCACAGCCAAGCAATCAAACACTAAACACAGCGGACGAACGCGAAAGCCTGATACGCGAGCAGCAGCTGGTGGTGCTGAAAGACCGCATCAGAGCACAACACCAACGGCTGAGGATTCAATGTAGCGACGAAGGCGTAGCGGACAAAAACCGCGCACGTTTTTTGAAGAACATCTACTACGCCTACCTTTCGGTTTACAACCACTACAACATCAACAGTATTGACCAGTCGGCAGAATACTTTGCCCAGCTGTCGCAGTTTGACAGCATGCAGAGACACCTGCGCGACAGCATAGTGGGCACAGACTCCTACCCTACCCGCATAGAGAATTTCAAGAACACTTTGAAACTCAAGGCAGGCAAAGAAAACGCAGAGGTATATAAATCCTACTGCCGTTCATATCAGCCGCCCACCATTGCCATCAATTTCACCACTGTAGAAGAATACTACGCCTACGTGAGACAACACCTCGCGGTGATTCGCATACAGGATCGTTATCTGGAATGTCTTGGATGGCTCGACCGCATCGAGGCCAACTCGGGCAGCATAATTGCCATGCTGGGCAACACAGGACACGCAACCCCATACAAGAACATTGTTGCAAACACAAACTTCGTGCCGGTATTCACCACCGAAGAAGGCGGAATACAATTCATTGACAAGCTACGAGAGTTCGAGTCCATCCAGCAGGAGTACATAAAAAGCGAGAAAAAGATACGCCGACTCGAGCAGCTAGCGGACTCTGTTTACCGCATTGGTCGCAAATATAGCGACCTTACCGCTGCATTCCGACTTGTGCAACAGGGCACAGACCTCTACCCCGCTTTTAGGAACCATGAGGAATTGGAGGTTTACAACCGCAAACTCAACGACTACAAGACCGTCGCAAGCCAGTATCTGCACCTGGTTTATCTGCGCGACACAATTGCAAACAACGAGAACATCACCGATCACTCCACAAAGACTCTTCGCGACGGACAGCGCACACTGAAGAAATTCACCAAATGGACGCCAGATTTCAGCACACCCGCCGAAGGCGAGGCCTTCTTCAACAACCTGAAGGGTCTTTTGGTCATGCAACAGGAATGTGTAGCCATAAGCGACAACATCATCACACAGGGAATCCATGAAAAAGAGATTCTGGCGCTGACCAAAAACTACAGCTACATACGCCGCGCATACAACTCGATGATGAAGAGCTACGACTACAAAGGTTCTATCGCAACACGTGAGAATCTGCGCATATACGGCGACCTGCAGCGCATGGCTGTTGATATGCAGCTCGCCCTTATCGAGTACATCAAGCGCAACCCCATGGAGCTGGAACGCCAGATGCGCGCCGAAAAAGACGTACGGGGCTACAAGGCTATTATTGGTGTAAAATAAGAGTCGCCAACCTCCCTGGCCAAATACTATCGATTAGTAGTAGTCACCTGAGCGGTGGCGCTAAGACCTCGGTCGTTGAACAGCTGGAACTGCAGCACACCGTCGGACAACTCGTTGCGAAGCACATCTATGCTCTCGCCCTTGCGGGTCTCGGCGATATACGATATTTCCAGTGATTTCATCTGCTTGCCATCAGGAAGGTTGTCGTCAATCCAGCGCACATACTCGGAGTTGTTGACATGTCGAGTGTGGTCGAACATAGAAGGCTTCACTGAGAAACGCTCCACGCGACAGCTTTCGTCCATCGGCAGGATGCGTATCTTTGAAAGCCGTTCCTTGTCGGTAGCACATACGGGATGATGTATGTAACCATCCATGATGTCGTTGAGTCGGGCGACATGTCGGCTGTTGAAGTCGATGACAACCCAATAAGCTGTGGCTGAGGCAAGGCATGTGCCATCCTCGGCGGTGACGAGAAAATCACGGGCATTGAACAGTCCATCTATACCACGCGACCACGTGGAGAAAGTAACTACGTCGGTATAGGCCGGCATCGACTCAACCTGATAGTACATACGGCTGAGCACCCATGCCTTGTCATACTTTATAAGGTCGTAGTAACTGACGTGAGTAATAATTGTATGTTCCTCGGCAACACTCTGAAGCAACCGCGAAAGTCCCCACATGGAAAGACGGTCGTACTGGTCGCAGAGATACGATTCAATGCGATATTTGTTAGTGTAGATATTTTTGTCGTCAAGCATAACTCAAAGTTTAAGATTTGAGTTTCTGGTTTCTCAGGTAAATGTCCACCAGTCACTATTCACTAATCACACCCATCACATCCGCTCCGGCACCTCTATTCCCAGAATGTTCATGGTGTTGCGCAAAGCAGTTGCAACCGTATCGCAGAGCGCCACTCGGAAGTTGCGCACATCCAAGTTTTCCTCACGCAGTATGGGAGTGTCCTGATAGAAGCTGTTGAACGCTTTAGCCAAGTCGTATGCGTAGTTTGCCACCATTGCTGGACTCATGCTTTGAGCCGCCTGCGACACCACCGTCGGCATCGAGTGCAGCAGCTTTATAATCTCCCTCTCCTTCGCGCCAACCGCCGATATCGCCCGTGCGGCCGGCACCTGTCCGCCGGCACTCTTGCGCACGATGCTGCGTATCCTGGCGTAGGTGTACTGTATGAACGGGCCCGTGTTACCGTTGAAGTCGATACTCTCAGCTGGGTTGAAAAGCATGTTCTTCGTCGGATCGACCTTCAGTATGAAATACTTCAGCGCACCCAGTGCGAGGATATGGTAAAGCCGTTTGCGTTCCTCGGCCGAAAGTTCGTCGTTCTTGCCGTGTTCAAGGCTCATCTGCTCGGCCGTCTGCTCCATATCGGCAATCAGGTCGTCGGCGTCGACCACCGTCCCTTCCCTCGACTTCATCTTGCCGTTCGGCAGCTCCACCATTCCGTAAGAGAGGTGATACACCTTCTCCGCCCACGGGAACCCGAGTTTGCCCAGTATGAGTTTCAACACCTTGAAATGGTAATCCTGCTCGTTGCCCACCACATATACAAGTCTGTCCGCATCGAAGTCGTTGTGTCGCAGGAGCGCCGTTCCCAGATCCTGCGTCATATATACCGACGTGCCGTCTTTGCGCAGCAGCAGCTTCTCGTCGAGGCCGTCGCCAGTCAGGTCACACCACACCGAGCCGTCGTCCCTGCGATAGAGCACACCCATATCGAGTCCCTTCTGCACCAGCTCCTTGCCAAGCAGGTAGGTGTTCGACTCGTAGTATATCTTGTCAAAACCCACTCCGAGCGAGCGGTAGGTCTCGTCGAATCCCGCATACACCCATCCGTTCATCTTCTCCCACAGGGCGCGCACCTCCTTGTCCCCCTCTTCCCAGCGTTTCAGCATCGACTGCGCCTCTTTCATCAGCGGAGCCTCTTTCTTGGCCTCTTCCTCTTCCATTCCTTTCGCCACGAGGTCGGCTATCTCGGCTTTGTAGTGTTTGTCAAATTCAACATAGTATTTTCCAACCAGATGGTCGCCCTTCATGCCCGACGACTCCGGAGTCTCTCCCCCGCCAAACCGCATCCAGGCGAGCATAGACTTGCATATATGTATGCCGCGGTCGTTCACCAGGTTCACCCGTTTCACGTTCTGGCCGTCGGCCTTCAGCAGCTCGCTCACCGACCACCCCAGCAGGTTATTGCGTATATGCCCCAGGTGGAGCGGCTTGTTCGTGTTAGGCGACGAATATTCAATCACTACAGGCTTTGCGTCGGCAGGCATCTCTTTAAGGCCGAAACGCTCCCGTCCGGCGATATCGCCCACGAAGCGGGTCCAGTAGCTGTCGGCTATCGATATATTCAGAAACCCCTTGACCACGTTGAAGTCGCTCACCTCCTCCACCGACTGTCTCAACCTCTCCCCCACTTCGGCAGCCACCGCCTCCGGCGACTTGCGAGCCTGCTTCACGTAAGGGAACACCACCAACGTGTAGTCGCCCTCAAACTCCTTTTTGGTTGACTGTAGAGTTATCTGGCCAGGCTCGGCAGCAATGCCGTACAACTCGCCAAGAACATGCGAAATAGCTTCCTGCAAAATGGTTTCTATATTCATAAGTCAGTGATTTGTCGGAATCCGCAACAACAATGCGGCACACCGTAATGAAGATGCAAAAATACGAAAATTTTACCAGCCAACATACTCAAACGAAAAACGAATAAACTGCCATACCTACTCATACATGGAAATAGCCATAAATCAACCCTCATCTCACACAAAAAAAGCGGAGTTTCTCACTCCGCTTTTGTAATCTATTGGTGATAAAACACCCTCCGGCCTCAGCCTTTCAGTTGGCGGATGGTATCAATGGGGTTGGCTGATGCGAATACTGCGTTGCCAGCCACCAGCACGTCGGCTCCGGCTTCATACAGTTTAGCGGCATTGTTGGTGTTGACACCGCCATCAACCTCTATCAAACACTTGGGGTTCTTGCGGTTGCAGAGTTCACGTAGCTGTGCGACCTTCGAGTAAGTGTTCTCTATGAATTTCTGCCCGCCGAAGCCGGGGTTCACACTCATAAGCAGCACCATGTCGCACATCTGCACGGTGTCCTCAAGCAACGATACGGGTGTGTGCGGATTAAGCACCACGCCGCATTTCATACCCTCGTCGCTTATGGCTGCAAGTGTACGGTTCAAGTGCGTACAAGCCTCATAATGCACCGTCAGTATGTCTGCACCGCATTTCTTGAAATCGGCCACATACCGACCCGGATCCATTATCATCAGGTGTACGTCCAACGGCTTCTTGGCATGTTTCTTTATATACTTTATCACTGGCTGTCCGAAAGAGATGTTCGGCACAAACATGCCGTCCATAACGTCGATGTGCAGCCAGTCGCACTCGCTGTCGTTGAGCATCTCTATGTCGCGCTGCAAATTGGCGAAATCGGCCGAGAGCAGCGACGGTGAAACCATTCTTGTCTTATTGTCACTCATTTTTAAGGATATGTGGATATGTTGATATGAGGAATGGTTATTGTCTAGTATTCGGGAATCTCGGTAATATGTGCCGCATCGCCCATGCACTGTGTGGCCGTGAGCATAGGATAGTTGAGCAGATGCGATACATAGTTCTTATGCTCCTTGCGAATCTTCGCCATCGACTTTTCCAGTTCTTCGGCAAGTGGCAGCTGCTCTTCTATGCGTATTTTCATCGCCTGTTGCGCCGCCTCGCGCTGTATCGGGCATATCTCGGTATAGTATTTCAGCAACAGCGCATTTCTCTCCTTCCCTGTGGCTGCCGACAAAGCTCCTGAAATATCGGCATACACTTTACGGCACCGTTCTTCGGCGGCGGCGATAATCTGGTCGGCCTTGTTGCCAGCTGCTTCCCAGCGTTTGATTGTGGGTTGCAGCGGTTCCAGCAGCTTGCCCAGCTCTGCTGCATCGTCCATCACTGCAGCCTCGGCGGTTCCGTTTGCATAACGAGCCTTCAGGTAGGCTTCCTGCTCTGCATCGCTCATGGTCGAGAGCTTCTCAATCTCCTGACGGGAAAGTCCTGAATATTTGGATGCCAAATCGTAGGCCATATCTGTAGCCTCTGCCGAGTCAATATCGGAATAGGACAGCGAGGCCACCTGCCCCGAAAGCATCGCCAAATTGGCGACATATCGTGTTACGGGACTGGTTAGCAATTTAAACGACTGCTCGTTCAGTTCGTAACTTTTGTGGTTTATCAACTGCTGCTCCGTAGGCATATCCAGCGCCTGAAGCATCAGCGAAGCGTATGTCGCTTTCTGGTCGTCCGACTGCGCTGCCGCACCTTTCGATTCTGTTTTCCTGTCCGTTCCGAAGGCATTGTCGAGACCTTTGTCTATGGCCTTGTCGGCTTCCTCAAGGCCTCGGTCCATTGCTTTTTCTGCACTTTTCTCGGCATGGTCAACAGCCTTGTCAACGGCTTTTTCGGTAGCTTTCTCCGCCGCTTTGCGAATAAAGTTGCCAAATTGGGCGTTGGCTGCAGCAGAACTCACAACCAGCGCAACCGCGAGTATCAATATTTTTTT
This sequence comes from Bacteroidales bacterium, assembly GCA_017618625.1. Next base: position 10,328 of record JAFZTV010000037.1, read on the forward strand.
CATAGCGATGAGTTATTAGGCGTTAAATTCCTGCTACTTGGCAGCCTTGTCTTTCTTCACCTGTGCATACTCCTCGTTCAAGCCCTCGAGTATCTCCTGCGTGATGTCCATACCTTCGTCGCCATAAAGCACCGGGGTGTTGCTGTATGATTTTGCAAGGATGAGGTTGTAGTTGTCATGTTTGGAGTTGTAGTCGGCGATGAAGTTGTAAACCGCCTTGGTCATCTTGTCGAGCTCGTCCTGAAGGCTTTTCTGTTTCTGCGGCAGCAGGTCGGCATACTGTTTCTCGAGACGCATAAGCTTCTCGTAGCGGTCTTTCAATTCTTTTTCTTTCTCCTGCTGTTGCGACAAGGTAAGTTTGTCGCCCGTCTGCAGGTAGTTCTGATAGTCGGTCTGAAACTGCTCTTCCTGCTGAGCCAGCGAAGCCTGCTGTGAGCTGACCTGCTCTATCTTTTTCTGCAACTCGCGGGCATACTCGTAGCCTTCCATCAGAGTGTCGGTATTGATATAGGCGATACGGAGCTGTGCGCCGTCCTCTACAGCCGCCACCTGGCCGTTGCCTCCTTTTGCCGGCGCCTTGCATGTGCCGTTGCCTGTAAAATGCAACACATAAAGCACCACGACGGCAATGCACAGCAACGCCAGGACAATGGCCGCCGCCAAGTGGCATTTGCACTTTTTATGCTCTATCTTGCAGCCGCAAGGCTGCTCTGTTTCCTGATTTACGATTTCAAGGTTTTCGTTGTTGATGTTTTCTTCCATGATATGTTGTTTGTTGATGTGTTATATGTTGATATGTTTTCTGTTGATACGTTGATATGTTGATATG